>CAZMBA010000001.1:0-15980 GCA_964564665.1 uncultured Candidatus Nitrosopelagicus sp.
GTCTTAATGTTGTTACAAGAAAATCACCATGTGGAAATGGAACTGAAACATATGAAAAATGGGAAATGAGAATGCATAGAAGAATAATTGATCTAAATGCAGATGATAAGGCAATTAGACAGTTAATGCGTTTAAAAATTCCTGATGATGTATATATTGAATTATCTTTAAAATAATTTTGTTAGCCTTTTATTATAGTAAAAATTGTGGTAGATATGGTAGAAGAAAATATCTCTGATATTCCCTCTGAAGAATCAGGATTTTTAGAAGAAAAATTTGATGTTATTTATGAATGTCTTAGATGCAAAGTACAGGTAAATCTTACTGAATTAAATCGCCTGCCAGAAATAAAATGTATATGTGGATTTAGAGTTTTTACTAAAGTTAGGCCACCTATTGTTAAAACTGTAAAAGCAGTTTAGTTAATCTCTGTCTTCTTTATAACTGTGATATCTCTGTAAGTGTGTTCGCATATCTTCCATATTTGAAAAATTTTTGTTACAGATCTTACAATCATATGGTAAATCTTTGAAATGTATCACCTGGAGGTGTTGCATCAGTTCTTCTTTCTTAGAAAATTTTTTGTTACAATAATCACATGCATTTTTTTTAAAGAAGATCATCTCATTCATTTTTTGCTTTTTGGCCATCCCAACATTTTCGACATAACTGTCCTTCTACTTTCCATTTTGGTTTTGGATTATATCTAAAAAATCCTAATTTCATGCCGCAAAGTGTACAAAATGCTTTCTTACTGTTAAAATCAGTTTCCTTTTTATCGAAACATGTTTTACATAACAGACCTTGCATATCCCATTGCCATCTTGGTTCCCAAAGGTCAGTGACTTTTTTTTGTGTTCCACATGTTAGACATTTTGATTTAATGTTAGAATCATATTCGTCCTTCATCTTATCCATATAACAATCACCACAAAGTGGAGATTCCACATACCACTCTTTTTTTGCTTTATGTCTATGCTTTGTTTCTTTTTTACAAATTGTGCATATTGTAGGTTTTTTACCAAACAGTCCCATATTTGTTATAAAAATTAGATCTAATTAAATTATGAAAATAATGAAAAAGGAAATTAGATTAGATTTCATCTAGTAGTTTTTCTAAACCTTGACTAGTGTTTAGCATACCTTTCTTTTTTGCATACTTTTCGATCATTTTGTATTGATCGTTAGTAAAACAAACTGGCATTGAACGTTTTTCCATAAACAAGATAATCTTTCTTTTTTAATAACTCTTACTTTCTTTTGAAAAACTATATTGACGTAAATTCTAGACACTTTATGGGAAAGATGCACCAGATTCTGGTCATAGGTAATAATGACAATGGTTGTACACCTGAGCTGGAATCTATAGCATATGAAACTGGAAAAGAAGTAGCAAAATCTGGTTCAGTACTAATCACTGGGGGGCTGGGTGGTGTAATGAAGGCTGCATCACACGGGGCAAAAGATGCTGAAGGTTTAACCGTCGGGATTATTCCGCAAGATGACTCTACAATGGCAAACGAGTTTTGCGATATTGTAATTCCATCTGGAATGGGACTATCACGAGACTTTCTTAATGCACTCTCCGCTGATGGCGTGATTGTTATAGGTGGTGGTTCTGGAACATTATCTGAAATATGCGCCGCATACATGTACAAAAAACCAATTGCAACTCTCAAAAACTCTGGTGGAATGGCAACTAAATACTCTGATCAATATCTTGATCATAGAGAAAATGTCAAAATTGTTGGATTTGATAGTCCAGAAAATGCGGTAGACTACATACTAGAACAAATCAAATCATAGATTCTAAGAGTGGATCTGGCTTGTAGAACTCACCATGTTCTTGTGCAAGATTGTTCAACTCGTCAACAATATTTTTAATTCCAATCTCCTTTGCTGTTTCAAACAATGGCTTTCTAAGACCAAGACCAAGTTTTGCCGCCTTTTCAATCTCATCAACGTCACTTGCGCCATTTGTGATTAACCATGCTGCATTGTTTAGAATGTTTGCGACAAGTTGGATTGGATTGCATTTTTGTGCTAGTTCTTCAGACAATTCCACTCTTTCATATTTATCATCTGAATATTTGTAATATCCTTCTCCTGATTTCTGCCCTAGTTTTTTCGCATCAAACATTTTTTCAACTTTCTTATGTGGGTTGATCACTTTCTTATCTCGTAGGTGCATCTCAACGGTGGCTTTATGAATTACGTCCATACCAGTAAAGTCTGCCAGTTCAAAAATTCCCATAGGAAATCCTAACTTAAATTTTACAGCAGAGTCAATCTCTTCTAGTGAAGCACCAGTTCTATCTTGCAGATAACATGCCTCATGGACCATCGGAATGAAAAGTCTATTTATGATAAATCCCGGAACATCTTTTCTACATAATACTGCTTGCTTGTTTACTGATCTTACAAATTCTTGTGTAAGATTAGTTATCTCTTCTGATGTTTTTTCACCTGGAATCACTTCAACTAGCTTCATTAGCTGTGGAGGGTTGAAAAAATGAATTCCAATAAATTTGTCAGGACGTGATGTAGTGCTTGCTATCTCTGTGATTGGCAGTGTACTTGTGTTTGATGCAAAGATTACCTCTGGTTTTGCGGCCTTATCCAACTCTGCATAAACCTGCTTTTTCAAATCCATTATTTCCGGAACTACTTCAATAACCAATTCAGCGTCTTTTACTGCATCATTCAAATCTACGACTGGGGTAATTCTTGAAAAAATCACATCGCCCTCTTCCTTTGAGATCTTTTCTTTTGTTACAAGTTTATCTAGACTCCAGCGAATTTTTTCCATTGCCTTGTCTAAAAATTCCTGCTTGATGTCTCGTAGCACAACATCATATCCTGCAGTGGCAGACACCTGAGCAATACCGTGTCCCATAACCCCAGAACCTAAAACTGTGATATTTTTAATTACCAACGAACATAGTATGAAAAACCGTTTTATAAGCTCATAGAAATTATATTGCATGGGTCTTTTCGGAAAAAAAGGAAAATCAACTGAAACCAAATGTAAAGAATGCGGATTAGATTTGCATCTACCTGAAAGACTTGAGCGTCATATGAAAAAAGCTCATGGTAATGTACCAGAGAAAAAGATGGACGGCAAACAAGGATTTCAAGAATCCGGCGGCATGTGGTAATCTTTTTAAAAATTTACTCAGTACTTGATAACAATCTTTGAAATTTTGGAGCGTATAATTATTAATAGAAAATTTTTGATATACAGCATGGATCTGTCTGATGGTCAAAAATATGCAATAGTTTTCTTAGGGTCGTTAGCAGTTGCAGGAATAGTTCTTGGCACACTTGTATTTCCGTTTTGGAATTTTATTCGTGAAGATATCACGGAGCAGGTTGAAATTTTTAGTTCTGCAGATGGTAATTGCTACGTTGATACATCTGACGGAATTCCAAAAACAATTGAAAATTGTAATCTTAAAGAAGGAACTATAGTTACAATAAAGTATGGTGATGGATTACCTTGGGCAACTATTGTTCCACCAGGTGAGTGATTATGGATTGTATTTTCTGTAAAATAGCATCAAAAGAAATTCCAGCAAAGATACTTGTTGAGACAGAGTTATCTGTAGGGTTTTTGGATGCATTTCCATTGGCAAAAGGCCATGTACTGGTAATTCCAAAAAAGCATTACAAAAAAATTCAGGATTTGCCAACTGAAATCAATACTGATGTATTCACTATGGTTCATAGTATTATTTCCAAGGTTGATTCTTTGACAGGTGCAACACTTGTTGCGATACATAATGGGAAAGAAAGCGGTCAGGAAATACCACATGTGCATGTGCATCTTATTCCACGAAGTAAAGATGATTCTGCAGGTGCTGTACATTCAATGTTTTCAAAAACACCAGAATTATCTGAATCTGAAATTGATGAGTTATGCAGTAAACTTCGAATCAACTAATAAGGAAAAATCCTTTTACCTTCATCCAAATCATCAACTAAAATGGCTTTGGTTGGACATGTCTCTGCAGCGTTTAGTATTTTCAAGTTACTTGCACCTTTTCTATTGTAAACATGTGATTTTGGGTTCATCTGTTTTGTCTTATCAACTGAAAATACTTCGGGTGCAATGGTTTCGCAACTGCAGCAGCCAATACAGAGACTCTTGTCAACCTGCACTCCTAGCTCAGCTTTCTTTGTATTAGTCTTGAATTCTTGTGGTTCCTGTCTTTGTGTTGTCTGGTTTATGGTTGTATCGTATTCTTCCCAGAATTTTTTTTCGTATTGCTTCCACCAGTCCTTGTTTTCTTCAAACTCCTTAGTAAATCGACTCCAATCCTCCTCAGGAGTATTGTTTTTTCCATTTGGACCCCAATTCGCTCTTCTGTAAAAATTTTTACCTTTTTCTCTTTTTTGCTTTTTTTGATATGTATTTGAGTATGTGCTATTACTGTTTGAATATTTCTTTTGATTTTTTATGAAATGATATGCCTCTGTAATTTTTTTAAATTTCATACCGTTGTCTTTGTTCTTGTTTTTATCAGGATGAAGTTCAAGCACCAGTTTTCTATAACTATACTTCACCTCATCAAAAGAAGCGGTTTTATCAACTAACAATATTTGGTGTGCTTGTCTCGAATCCAACATTTCTAAGTTAGTATGATACAATAAAAATAATTCTAGTCTAGTATTTCATTCTCCTGCCTCCAAGCAGGATCCACTATGCATAAAACTTTCAGATCCATATTTCCTGTATTATCCAAAAACTGCCTAGACATTGGTGGAACATACACAGATTCATTTTGATGAATTTCTTTGATTTCATCATCTACATGTATAGTACCTTTGCCTTCCAAAACAAAATACACCTCCGCACTTTTCATTTTATGTGGTTTTGAGCTTTTTCCAGGTAGAATTATAGAGTGTGCCAAACTAAAACTGATTCCATTTAGTGTGTTATGGGGATGAAAGATTTGCCTAATCTCTGTTCCTTCTTCTCCACTAAACGATTCTATGTTTTCAATTTTTTTGGAAATCATCTTTACAAAACATTTGTTACCCTGTACTTAAAATCAGATTCGTACCAAATTGTCTTTGGCTCTTTATTTTTTTTTGGAAATGAATTAATTGCAATATGTGAGAAATTATTTTTTTTATCATTGGATCCATGTGTATGAAGTTTTCCTGCTGGTATGTGAACGCAGTCACCAACCTTTAGATTTGTTCTGCTTGAGATCTTTATTCGAAAATTTTGTTTTCCATTTCCTAATTTTTGATATAATATAAGACTCCCTCTTCCTTTCGTCACAATTAATGTTTGGCCACCATCATGAAAATGTAGTTTAGTTCTAGATCCATTTTTGAATGTAACATGGTAGATTTTTTCAGAAGATGGTTTAATCCTAGCTGAGATGTCTTTTGCTGAAATGATTCCGGTAAAGTAATTTGTCCTTGCTTTTTTACTTGGTATTCCTGATTTCGAAAAAATATTCTCTTTTTGCACAATTCATTCATCTAAATTTTGCGTATATGTTTTTACATTGAGATGAATTTAAAAACGATTCAAACAATTAAAAATAATCAAAAATGGCAAAAACTCTTCCAAAAATTAAGACAATTGCGCTAAAACCACATATTGATGTGGATACTGCTGACGAAATGATAGATAGTAGAAAAGTAAAATTATTCCAATCACTTCTAAAAAAACCAAAAAAAAGTGAAATTCATCTTCATTCTTTAACATTATTCTATGAAGCATTCTTACTTGTTTCAGGGAAGTATACAGCAGATTTCATACGAGATACAACTCATACTGTTCATGTGGATAAAAACGTCAGTGAATTAATTTTAGACGACCAGGTTTATCCTGTAGCACAAAAGAAAAGTGTACTAAGCAAATTAGAACCAACATGGAAAAATAAAGTAAAAATTGAATTTCAAGAGCGTCTTATACTTGAAAATGAGGATGATATTGCGTTTGATCATCATGGCAAAGAAGTAGATCTCTCTTATGAAAACACCAAAAAAATCATTGAAAAGTATCCAAGAAAAATGCTTAATGAGAAAAATGATAACATAAAAAGGCCAGAAATCACTGTAGAATCGGTTATCAATAAATTAAATATTAAATTAAAAAAAGCAGCAGAGAAAGGAATTAAGTCATTGGATGAAAAAATAGAACTGTCTGATGTCCTTGAAGTCTATGTTCCAATTTATGAAGCACGTCTTATTGGACCAAAAAAGAAGATCAAGATCCTACGCATAGACGCAGTTAGAAAAAAAATTTTATAATTATTTTATAATTTTCTCAAATTCTGGATTATCAAAAAATCGCTCAAATATTTTTTCCTCACGAGCCCAGGTCTTAATAATTTTTGAACGCTTTGTAGCTTCTCTAAGTAGACTAAAGGACTCATCAATTTGATTTAACGCAGCTTTACTCCTTGATTTTGCGTAAATGACATTAACATTTGCACCAAATCTTTCTAAAACTTTGTCAAAAATTTGTACTGCTTTTTCATGTTTGTCTAGCTGTGCAAATTCAATTCCTACATGAAATAATGCATCAAGGTGATTTCTATTCATCCTACAAACATTTTCAAAACAATTCAGTGCTAGTTCATGTTTTGCCATTTTTCCTAGTATAATTCCCTTGTAAAATCGTGGATTTTCTTTTTTTGGCTCAATTTTAATTGCTTTTTCAAGATATTCAAGCGCTTCATCGTGTTTGAGTAACCTATCTAATAGTACACCTTTGTTATAATATGCAGCTGCATACTTTGAATCAGCATTTATTGCCTTGTCATAATATTCCAGTGCATCATCAATATTCCCTGTTTCAGCTAATGCGATAGCTCTGTTGTTGTATGATGGGGCATCTTTAGGATTAATTTCAAGAACTTGGTCAAAGCATGTTATTGCATCTTGATATTTCTTAATCTGGTTTAATGCAAGACCTTGGTTATATAGTGCAGTCACATTATTTGGATCATTTTTCAGTGCCTTTTTCAAAAGAGATATTGCAGGTTTGGGTTGTCTTTGTTCAAGTAATGATATTGCTTCATAAATCAGATCTTCTGAATTCTTTGAACCACCAAATAGTCCCATGTTTTTTCTAAAATGTTGTCTTTATTGAAACTTTTCTTGTATTATTTCACCATTTGGAAGTATTTCTCTAAATACCATCCCCTGAAATTTTGAAATTTTTATTTTATCGTGTTTCCATGAATCAGATGGGAGTCCTGCTTTATGACATGTATGGTTAAGAAATTCTTCAGTATCCCAGTTGTATTCAACTGGGACTTGAGGTAAAAGTAGCCCTGACTGAAAATCTTTTTCAACTATTAATCCGTCCCTTCCAACTTTTATTGCATTAATGATATCATCAAGAGAATTAGTTGAAATTTCTTCTGTATCACTAAGTACTGTTACCTCAAAAACTAATTTTTCTAATTCATTTGGTCTAATTGATGAAAATCTTGGATCATTTGTTGCTGCGGAGATTGCTGCATCCACTAGTGCATGAGATAATTTTTTCACTGCTAAAGGATACCCTACACATCCTCTAAGTCCAGACTGATCATTAATTGTAACAAATACACCTGCATTAAAAGAGAATTTTTTGTCAAAATCAGGAGTAGTTATTTTTTTATCATTAGTGATATATTCGGCAACAGATTTTCTTGCCATTTTTACTAAAACTACTCCATCATCATCTGAAATATTTTTGAAATCCATAATCATAGGAGTAATTACATCACCACGATTAAATCTTACATTTACCAATTCTTCATGTTATACTTGGCAAAAATACGTGAACCAAATCAGTTTGATAAACAGCAGGTATTAGATTTTTGTCAGAATACATTCTCGTGGGGTGATTACATTGAGGAGGTATGGGATTCTTGGTACAATAATGATGGTTTGGTAGTCATTGAAGAAAATGGAAAAGTAATTGGGATGGCACATGGAGTAATTTACAAAAACGAAAAAATGCTTTGGCTTGAAGGTATTAGAGTCAATGAGAAATATAGAAAAAATGGGTTTGCAACATGCCTCATAGAATACTTCGAAAGAAAGGCAAAGGATTCTCATGTTACCCATCTTAACATGTTAATTGAATCGGAGAATACAGCATCGCTAAACCTTACTAAAAAACTAGGATATAAGAAAATTTCAAAGTGGAATTACTTCTCATTAGAATCTAGAAAGAATGATTCTGAACAAACTGAATTCCATGATGTTAGTTTCAACGAATTAAATGACACAGCAAATATCCGCTTTGTTGAGTCTTGGCGCTGGATCCCAATTACAGAGGCAAGCTTCAACAAATTAAGTCACAATATCCTATGCTTAAAAAAGAATGGTAAAATCAATAGTCTTGCTATAATCACTGAATCAAACTCTTTTCGTGATACCATCATTCTGACTATAATTTTTGGGTCAGATGATGACATCAAAAAAATGATTCTTTACACCCAAAACACCTCATTCACAAAAAATTATTCCAAAATTCGTATTCTTACAGAGAAAGAAAATCTTATGATAAGCAACACTGGAAACAAGTTTCCATTCTATTTAGTAGAAAAAATTCTCTAACTGTCTTTAAAAAACATCATTCGTTTGATATGTTGGTAAGTTTGGACATATTACAAATTGCAGAAGAAAATTTTCTTATCACGTTTGGTATTGTTTTTGCTGTAGGATTGTTGCAAGGTGCCATTTTAGCAAGAGGAATTAGAAAAAGATTTCCTAAACTCAAAAAATATGCAAAGGGACTATCCATAATTATTTTAGTTCTGTTTGTAATTAATGCATCTGGAAATATTTCAAAATTTGCAGATCCTCAAAAAGTCTCTGTAAGTGAGTTTGAAATTCCTCAGACACCAGAAGGGATATTTACGGTGCTTATTGATTTACTTGGATTAAACGCAGGAGTTTTGGCTGTAATAGGAATATTCATAACAATTACATTAATTCTCATCTTCAAATTTGCGGATATCCCTCCTATTGCAAGGTATTTCATTTTTACAGTGAGTGTAATAGTACTACTTGTTTCCTTACTTGGCAAATTTACAGACTACGTTCCAACAGTTTTTCAAATAATTCTATACTCGATTTATCAACTAGGTCTTACAATCGGTGTATTTGTTGTCATGCGAAGAAAAACCAATGATTCGTTAGAAGATATGGAATGACTTTCCAACAATTAGAGTAATGGCTTTAGTCCTGTACATCTGTTGCGTATAGTAACTTCTGTTACACCTGACGCATCTGAAATATGTTTTTGAGTTGTGCTTCCACCATCAGATATACAACTAAGGTACAGTGCAGCAGCTGCTAATCCCATAGGATCTTTTCCTGCCACCATGCCAATTTTTTTGGCCTTGTTTAATAACTCAACTGCTTTCCGTTTTGTCTTTTCACCTAATCCAGCAATACTAGCAATGCGTGCAACACCATTAATTGGGTCTGCAACAGGAACTTTTAGATCAAGTTCTCTGAAGATTAGTCTATAACATCTAGCAACATCTTTTCGTCTAATGTTAATTCCATCCGCCACATCATCAAGGGTACGTGGAGTTTCAGTGTCTCTGCATGCAGCATAAACACATGCTGCAACTAACCCATGAATGGATCTGCCTTTAACTAGTTTCTTCTCATTTGCTTTCCTGTAGATATAAGCAGATTTCTCAATTACCGCATCACTCAATGACAGTTTATCTTTTAACTTATCCATCTCACTAAGTGCTTGCCTTAAGTTTCTATCCAATGATGTGTTTGCCTGGGAACGTGAGTCCCATGTTCGTAAACGATCAATAGATTTTTTCATTGAGGATGAAAGTGGCTTTCCTGTAGCATCTTTATTTGCTGAGCCAATTACGGTTGATAATCCCATGTCATGCATAGTAATTGATGTACCACTGCCAACGCGGCTTTTGTCGGCACCATCATTTGCAAATGATCTCCACTCAGGACCTTCTGATTCCCTGTTTTCTGAAATGACAACACCACAAGTGCTACAAACTAATTCACCAGAACTTTCATCTAAAACTAGAGATGACTTGTTACAGGCTGGGCATTTACCGGAATTTGATATTTTCACAGAATTTCTTGTTTTTTTACCTTAAAATGCTTATTCCACAATTCTACAGGTTAATCGTGTGATACACGCTTGAAACAGCCATAATTATTTTTATCAGACTACTTTTTAGCTTAATTCTTGGTAATAAAGAAAAAACAACCAAAAGTAGTTGGTCTAGAGATTCTCAAGAAAAATGGACTAGATGTTAATAAGCTGGTTAAGTTGCTTGTTACTAACGCTTCAGTGGAATTCACTGCATATTATTACTTCACAAATCTAAGAATGCATTGCACTGGAATTGAGGGTGAAGGAATCAAGGGTGTGATAGAAGATGCACGACTTGAAGATCTTAGTCATTTCGAATCTTGCCTCGAAAGAATTTACCAATTAGGTGGAAGTATTCCTAATGATGCACAGGCGTTTATCAAAATGTCAGGCTGTGAATTTTTGCAGTTGCCACCAAACCCTACTGATCTAAAAGCAATTTTAGAAAAATGTCTGAAAGCTGAGCAAGGTGCAATTGTAAACTGGAACAATGTATGTAAAATGACATACAATAAGGATCCTGCAACATATGATATTGCAAAGGATATACTTATGGAAGAAATTGAACATGAGAGCTGGTTTTTGGAATTACTTTATGGAAGACCATCAGGACACATGCGCAGAAAATATTCAGGAGAGAGACCACACACTCAAAAGCATTCAAGATCACTTGGATGATTTCTATTTTATTTTTTGATGTAAGATTAGATCACTTTATCTCATCAAGTAAACAGTATGCATATTTTGTTTCTTTGATTGTTGGATACATTATGTTTTCAGAATCTGAACTATGTTTTAATCCAATACCGTGGCCTAACTCATGAGTCATTATAGTCTTAACAGTATCGACATGAAACAACTGAAAACTACCATCACAGTTAAATCCGCCTAGTGCAACCTCTACTACGCCCTTTCCAAGGTTCGCATGTCCTAACACATTTTGACCAATGTCACGAACTACCCATGTAACCCACAGATTGGCTTCATGTTTCATTGTTGGTTTAAAATTCACTTTAACCATTTTACCATCTTGAGCTGTGAATTCTTTCTCTTCCCAAAATGCGAATGACTCATCCAATGTATCGACATGATCAAGAGGAAGTCCGTCTGGCTGATCATTAATGAAGACATTGTAGCGTATGTGATATATTTCGTCAATTATAGTATATCCTGGGTCTGGAAAACTTGTATTTCCAATCTCAATCTGCTGATCAAAATTCCATTTAGCATAATTGCGCATGAATTTTTTAATCACGTCACCACTTGGATTTGGATATTCAATGTAGCGTAAATCATCGTTAACGGTTTTTTCGATCCTATCTAGATATCTGTGAAAGCCCCAACGATTTCTATCATCAATCTTCTGCTGATCTTCAGAAAACTTGACTGATTTTGGTAAATCTACAATCAAAACTCCATCTTTTACAAGAAACTCTATCGCATCTAGAAATTCTTTATCAGTAATCTGGTTGTCTGACCACCAGGCTGCATTATTCTTCACCCAGTCTGGAATTATTTTTGTTACACTTTGTTGCTTTTCGACAGAATTTATTTTAATTATTTTATTTTCTATCAAAAATTGGATTGAGACTAGAAATTCTTTATCAGTGATCTGGTTGTCTGACCACCAGGCTGCATTATTCTTCACCCAGTCTGGAATACTTTCATGTGATGTACCTTCAATAATTTTTGGTTTTTCAACTTCATTGTATGGATATTTTTTAATTGTTTTTTCTGCAAAGTCTTGAAAATTTTTCACAACGTGACTACCAGGTTCTAATATTGCAGCCCTATCAAAATATTTTTTTGCCTCCTTATACTCACCAAAATTTCCAAACCCAACACCCATTCCCAATATGGCAGGTACGTTATTGGGCTCTTTTTTTAGAACATCATAGAAATCTTTCATTGCATGTTTATACTGCTCCAAGTTGCTTAGTGCAATTCCTTTCATCATCAGTACGTTTGTGTTATCAGGTGAAATTTCTAGAATTTCTTCATATATGATAATTGCCTGACGTAATTCGCCCAAAACTAGATGTTCATTTGCTTGCTGGTACAGATCTGGCACATCGGAGGCATCAGATACCGCTTCAGAGTCAGCAAGCAGTGATAAAAAAAATACAGAAGATATTGACAGAAGTAGAACATGCTTTGAAATGAGCTCTTTCATTTTATTTGAATACAAAAAATCCAAAATTAAGGGTATCTACAAATTTTTATTTTTACCAATCACGAATATGCAATATCGCCTACAAAAACTCTCTCAGTCTTATGTTTGGTCTTGATCTTTAATGAGCCATCATTATTAATTTTGAGTGCTATTCCAGAAATTTTTCCGTTAGTTGTGTTTACTGTGACTTTTTTATGTATAGTCTCCGAATTTCTTGTCCAACCATCAATAATTTTTGGCGTCATTCCATTAGTCATCTGCTCAATAATTTCTTCAAACTGGTAGGCGAATTCTTTTATTAGTTGTATAGGATTTCCTATCTGAGTTTCATTCAGTAATGTTTCTACGCCATAAAAATTAGGGCTTTTTGCAAGTTTTTTCTTTACATCATTTGGTTTTATTTTATAGTTCAAACCAATTCCAATTACTGCACTTTCTATATTGTTGGATTGTGATGATACGTCAATTAACATTCCTGCAACTTTTTTTCCATTAATAGTGAGATCATTCGGCCATTTTACTTTAGTTTTAATTTTTAGAGTCTTTTGGATTGTATTTGACAGTGCTAAAGATGCCGCTATGGGCAGTAATGTAGATTCTTCGATTGAGAATTTTGGATGAAGGATAATGGAAAACCATATTCCGCCTTTAGGCGAAATCCATTTTCTGTTTAATCTCCCTTTTCCGTCGGTTTGTTTTTGTGCAATGATAATAGTTCCATGCTCTTTTTTGTTTGATGCAATTTGCAGTGCAAAATTTTGTGTCGAATCAATTTCTTCAAAATAGTAACTGCGTTTTCCCATATAGTCTGTGTTTAATTCGACAGAGATCTCCCATGGGAGAAGACGTTCAGTATTTTTCATATATCTGTAGCCGCGTTTTTGTTTTGATTCAATTTCATAGCCAAGTTCACGAATTTTTTTAATATGCTTCCAAACTGCAACACGACTAATTTTCAAGACATCACTTAGGTCTTGCCCTGATAGGTACTCTGATTTGTGCGATTTTAGAAATGATAATACCTTCAACAGTCCTATATTATCAAATGACGTGTACATCAAATTCTAGAATCCTATATCAAAATCAAATCCGCCGTCATCCATGCCAGAGTCACCTAGGTCATCGGTCGTGTTACTATCATCAAACTGTGACATGTCTTCTGCTGGTATGTAGTTTGACATTGCCATTCCCATCATACTGAACATCATGCTGAACATCATAATATCAATTATGCCAAAATACATCATAGTCGGAAGGAATGATTTTTGATCTTTCATAATTTGCTGTAATTTTTGTTTATCACCTGATTGATACGCTTTTGACATATCATTCCACTTATCTTGTAATTCGTGAATTCTTTCATCCAATTCTCTATTTCCTTTGTCAGTAGTATACATTTCAATTTTTTTACCAAACAATCCCTTTTTTTCTTGTACATTAATGAACCCACATTTTTCAAGTTTTTCTAAAACACCATTTAGTTCTTCAGGTTTAATCTTTGTAACTTTGCAAATTTTATCAAATTGTTTAGCACCGTTATTTATTGCCCCCAAAACAATGAGATCTTTTTCTTCCTCTTCCATACTATTTCCACACATTCATTTTTAAAATATTTTTTGTTTGTTTCAAATTAGATTTTATATGATGAGAGTATAGTATGATAATGGGAAAAGAAGCAATATTATATGAAAAAATGCAAGATGACAAAGTAAAGTGTACAGCTTGTGCCAGATATTGCGAGATACATAAAGATCAAATTGGACTGTGCGGAATTCGTGGTAATGAGAATGGTCGATTAGAACTTTATGCATATGGTAAAGTCATAACAGGCCATATAGATCCAATCGAGAAAAAACCAGTAATCCATTATAATCCGGGTAGTAAGATCTATTCAATTGCAACAACTGGCTGTAATTGGCTTTGTAAATATTGTCAGAATTCTGATATAAGTCAAAGACGAAAGATCGAGGGCATAGATATGTCACCTAGTGATGTGGCAAATACGGCTCTCAAATATGGTGCACAAGGTATCGCATACACATACAATCAGCCATCAATATTCATTGAATTTGCACGTGACTGTGGAATTGCCGCACATGAAAAAGGTCTTTTCAATGTTTTTGTCTCTAATGGTTATGACACACCTGAGACAGTTGCAATGATGAATGAATTCTTGGATTGTATCACAGTTGATTTTAAAGGAAGTGCGGAGCCTGAATTTACAAAAAAATTCATTGGGGTTCCTGATCCTCAACCAATTTTTGATACCTTAATTGATATTCGCGATAAAACAAAAATACATGTTGAAATTACTGATTTGATTGTTCCACAAGTTGGCGACAGTCTGGAACACGCAAAAAAATTATCAGAGTTTGTTCTAGATGAATTTGGACCTGAAATGCCAATACACTTTCTTAGGTTTCATCCAGATTACAAAATGATGGATTATGAATCAACTCCTGTTAAAACACTAGAAAATCATTACAAAGTTGCCAAAGACGTGGGTCTTAATTATGTATATTTGGGTAACGTTCCAGGTCATCCTTTGGAGCATACCTATTGTTCTGAATGTGGCAAAATTGTTGTTAAGAGATATGGGTTTGATATTCAGGAATGGCATCTGGATAAAAATAATAATTGTGAGTTTTGCAGCAACCCAATTCCAATCACAGGTTCACTTCAAAAAGAATATCATCAAAATCGATTTCAGTTTGTACATTAGTAAATTTCATCTATTTTCTTTTGCTAGTTTGAATTATAGCAACTACATTTCTTCGCCCTATGACGAACACAGCCTATTAGTTTATGATCTTTGCACCCACAAATAACACATTTTTTCATATTACACAGGGATCAATGACTGACTAATAGTTAACGATCATGAGAATGAATATCTAATATGACTCAGTTACCTACATCCATTTTGCGTAAAATCACAATCAAATTAACTGAGGATGATTATTTGGATTTTTTATTAGAAAGTAATGAACATGGATTAACTCCAGAGAAGCAAGTCCACAAACTGATTAATTATTACATATTAGTAAGGAGACGACGGTCTAAAGTAAAATTTCACACTAATACCAAAATAAGCTAAACTACCTGCATCTTTTTTTGTGTTTTCTTAAATCCTCTGGATCACCAAATTCTTTTCCACAGTTTCTACATTTTTCATTTTTCTTCCCATGTGCAATTTTCATATGACGTTCTAGTCTATCTGAATTGTGTAATTCACTGCCACATTTACTGCATTTGGTAAGGCTTTCTGATTTTGCTTTTGTAAAGAATCCCATCTAATATTATTACAATATGATCCTAAAATCATTTTCTAGTATAATCTTGTAAGTGATTATAAATTACACAATTTACCTGAGAAATTATGAAAATTAGTGAAATTTTCAAGTCGATACAGGGCGAAGGAACCAATGCTGGAAAACCGGCAATCTTTCTACGCACAGCTGAATGTAATCTAAAGTGTACGTGGTGTGATACAAAATACACATGGGATTGGAAAAGTTTTGATTATTCTAAAGAAGTGAAAGAAATTTCAATTAAAGACATCAGAGAAAGAATAGAGCAGTTTAATCTTAGACATCTAGTAATTACGGGTGGAGAACCATTAATGCAGCAAGATGATTTAGCAGAGTTGCTTGTATTTTTAAAACCAGACTTTTATGTTGAAATAGAAACTAATGG
>CAZMBA010000002.1:0-14398 GCA_964564665.1 uncultured Candidatus Nitrosopelagicus sp.
ATAGTGGATAGAAAATTTTCAGTAACATCTCCTTGCACTGCAAGAATACCAATATTCAGATTTATGCTGAACCACCGCGTTCTTGCATTTTTAATTCAAGATTTTTAACATCAAGACCAAGTAATGATTGTCGTTCATCAATCATTTTTTGTGCTTCCTTTACTTTATCAGGTTCTTCCCAGAAAGTAGTGGCAAGAACAACTGCTCTTGCACGTTCTTGAGCATCCTCTGCTTTGAATATTCCAGAACCAACAAAAATACCATCACAACCAAGTGACATTAGATAAGCTGCATCAGCAGGAGTTGCTATTCCACCAGCTGCAAAATTTACAACTGGCAGACGTCCAATTTTTGCAGTTTCTTCAACAAGTTGATATGAAACTTTTAGGTCTCTTGCCATTCTAACAAGATCTTGTTTATCACCCGAATCATAAATGCTCTTTATAGCACGAAGTTCATCATTGACTTTTTTGATATGAGTAATTGCTTCTGCAACATTTCCAGTCCCAGGTTCACCTTTGGTTCTAATCATTGCAGCACCTTCTTCAACTCGTCTTAATGCTTCACCCAAAGAGCGTGCGCCATTTACAAAAGGTGTTGTAAAATCCCATTTCCAAATATGATGACTTTCATCTGCAGGAGTTAAAACTTCAGATTCGTCAATCATGTCTACATCTGTTTCTGCTAGTACACTTGCCTCGTAAACATGACCAATTCTACATTTTGCCATTACAGGTATGGTTACATGATCCATAATCTCTTGAATGGTTCTAATACTTGCAGTTCTTGCAACGCCTCCTGCCTTTCTAACATCAGATGGTAGTTTATCAAGAACCATTACAGATACTGCACCAGCTTCTTCAGCAATTTGTGCTTGTTCTACCGTTGTAACATCCATCACAACTCCATTTTTTAACATATGAGCAAATCCGCGTTTTAACGTTGAAGAGCCTCTTGTTATCTTACTAGAATCAACATCATCATGGATGATTCCTTTCGTATTTGGAATGTCACCTGAAAGTGGTATCATGATTGTATAGTGTATTCTGAATATTTATTCACTTCTTATTGAATACACTAAGTAACTCAAAAACCAATCAATTTTCAGGTAATACTGAAGAATGATGAGAGACAATTTTCCACTCATTACCATTTTTGTGATAAACAAATGAAAAACGTGCGTTAATTGTCTTGCCATTTGTGATAAAGTTGTAAAGACCAGAATTTACAGCAGTTGATTCAAAAATACTAGAATGCTCCGATATTATCTCAACATCAACTGGGGATTGAAGAAGGTTTTCGAAGTATGCCTGAATTAATTCATGGCCAATTCGTTCAAGTGCTGAAAATGTACCTAACAAAATACCGTCTTCATGGTAAAGACTTGTGACTTGCTTTGGATCACCGCCTCTTATTTCGCCTACCCATTCCTGCAATAGCTTAGATGTGATTGAATCAGACATTTACTTTTCAAAGTTTTATGACTAATTATTTTTTATGGTTGTCATTATGCTTTCTAATTCCTCCTCAATCATTGTAATCATTGGAGGTATAAATTGCTCAGTTGCATCTTGTTCTGGCCAATACAATTGGTTAACCTCACCATTGTATGTAATTTTCACGCCAAATTTCACAAATTCTGTGATCTCATCACGAATTGGAAATGAATCTGATGGAATTGATAAGAATCCAGTTTCTTTGATCATGGCAATAAGTCTCATTTTGGTATCTTGATCAATTGCTGATTTTTTTTCAGGTTCGGGAACCCCATTTCTTGTGACAGTATATGTTATTTCTCCATTATTTTCTAAAGATATAATCTCAGTTTGTGTTGCACCAAATCTTTCAGCAACCCCAAAGGAGCTTTTGGAAAGATTATGTTTTGTAAATTCAACCTGTACATTATCATCAGGATCTACTGCAATGATTGGAATCTCTGGAGATGTTACTAATGGTACGACGATCAGTAGTGCTATAATTACTGGAATTGCTCCGCCGATGATCAAAACTGGTTTTACCATTTGTTGCTAATTGCTTCAATTTGCAAATAAATCTTAGTAATAGTTAAAATTCAAGCGTCTTGATTCATTACTTGTGGGGTCGTAGCCTAGCCTGGTAGGGCGACAGTGACTACGAAGTTCACCGCTAAGGGCTCCAGAGGTTAATTCAAACTACTGATCAAAAGGATGATGTAAGTTTGGAGCTGCAGTAACCCGTAGGTCGTCGGTTCGATTCCGATCGGCCCCACGTTAATTATTTTTGTTTATTTTTTAGAACGTTCATAGCTGAACCAGCTTTGAACCATTCTATTTGAGAATTAGTATAAGAGTGATTCAATGAAATTTCTTCAGATTTGCCATCTTTATGGTTAATGACACATGTGATTTTTGTTCCTTCGGAAAACTTAGATAAATCTTTTAAATGAATTCTATCATCCTCTTGAATTTTCTCATAATCATTCGAATTTGAAAACGTTAACGCAAGTATGCCCTGTTTTTTAAGATTTGTTTCATGAATTCTTGCAAAGCCCTTTGTTATTACAGCAACACATCCTAGAAACCTTGGTGTCATAGCTGCATGTTCACGACTACTTCCTTCTCCATAATTATTGTCACCAATAATTATCCAGTTGATATTTTCTTGTTTATACTGTCTTGCAATTTGTGCACAATTTTCAATGTTTTGTGAAATGAGATTTTTTGCTTTTCCTATTTCATCATTGTATGAATTAACTGCACCCAATAACAAATTGTCACTTAGTTTATCCAAGTGACCACGAAGTCGTAACCAAGGCCCAGCTGGCGAAATATGATCAGTTGTACATTTTCCTTTTGCTTTTATCAAAATTGGTATATCCTCAAAATCTTGACCGTTCCACTCAGAAAAAGGTTCTAACTTTTGTAATCTATCACTATTTGGATCAATTAACACTTCTACTTGATCAGGGTTTTTCGAAGGTGGAATGTAAATGTCATTAGCAACTAAAAAACCATCATCCGGTACATCAGGAGCAAGTTTTGGTGGTTCAAGTTTAAATTTTGTTCCATCATCTGACTCTAAGTAATCTTTAATGGGGTTAAATGATAAACTACCACCTAACGCAAAGGCTATAACAATCTCAGGACTCGCGATGAAATTCATTGTTTCCCTTTTTCCATCATTGCGTCCAGGAAAATTTCTATTAAATGATGTTACAATAGTATTCTTTTGTCCTTGTTTTAATTCAGGTCTATGCCATTGTCCTATACATGGACCACAAGCATTTGCTAAGACAGTTGCACCAATAGATTTTAACAAATCAATTTGCCCATCCCTCTCTATGGTTGAACGAATTTGCTCAGAACCTGGTGTTACAAGCAATGGAATTCTTGCCTTAACTCCTTTAGAACTCGCCTGCTCAGCAAGTCCAGATGCTCTTGACATATCCTCATATGATGAATTTGTGCAACTACCAATCAGCGCTACGGATATTTCGTCTAAATAATCATTATTTTTTACATCTTCTGATAATTCTGATATCGGTCTTGCTAAATCTGGCGTATGTGGACCAACTACATATGGTTCAAGTTTAGATAAATCGATTTCAATAATTCTATCAAAAAACTGTTCTGGGTTTTCTTCTACTTCAGAATCAGCGACAAGAAAATCTTTGTACTCGTTTGCTAACTCTGCAATTTCAGTTCTACCTGTTGATTTGAGATATAACTCCATTCTTTCATCATAGGGAAAAATTGAACACGTAGCACCCACTTCAGCACCCATGTTAGTAATTGTTGCTTTTCCAGTGCAGCTGATTGATTCTACGCCAGAACCAAAATATTCTATTATTGAATTTGTTCCTCCAGATACTGAAAGCTCTCCAGCAACATACAAAATAACATCTTTTGCTGAAGTCCACCCATTCATTTTACCAGTGAGATGAACCCCTATTCTCTTAGGGAAAAGTAACTCCCAAAGCATGCCAGCCATTGTCTCTGCTGCATCAACCCCTCCAACACCAACTGCAATCATTGCCAAACCACCTGCATTAGGAGTATGAGAGTCTGTTCCAATCATCAATCCTCCAGGAAATGCATAATTTTCTAAAACAACCTGATGAATAATACCAGCTCCAGGTTTCCAGAATCCTGCGCCATATTTACTAGCAGATGTTTCAAGGAATTTGTAAACCTCGTTATTTTCAAATAGCGCAAGCTTGGTATCTGATTTTCCTTCTGTCCTTGCCTGAATTAGATGATCACAATGTATTGTTGTTGGTAATGCTATAGACTTCATTTCTGCTTGCATAAATTGTAGCATAACCATTTGGCCAGTTACATCTTGTAATGCAACTCTATCTGGTTTTAAAAAAACGTAATTTGTCTTTTCATCAAGAATTTTATCTAGAAATTTTTCATCTAAATGTCCCGCTAGTATTTTTTCTGTTAATGTCAATGGTCTCTTAACAGTTTTTTTATAAACTGTAGATTGCATTTTCAATTTGGCGTAAACCTCTTTTACCATTTCAGGTGTTGTTTCAATTTGCAACTTAACCGATTTACATGGGTTTTTTATATTTATAAACGGTCAGTGATGAAAAATTTGTAAATTTTAACATACACATATAAGAGAAATACGGCTATTTGCTTTGTGATTTTTAGAATAATGAATAGTTTAAAAACTTGTGAGGCTTCGTTTAGATGGTAAAAAAAGGATTTCCAAGTTTTGGCATGTCACAAGCTGGTGCTTATGTCACTGCCTTAAAAAATTATAATTTACCAGATTTTATTCTTAAATTAGTTGCCATTGATACAACGTCTGATCTTTTAGAAAGAGGAAGAATTAGTGATAGATTACAAAGTATGAATGATACTGCACTAGAACTTTTGAATTCTATTTTTGTGGAATGTAAGGAAGATGAAAAAGGAAAGTATGCTCAATATCGATTTTATGCATATGTATCAAGTATGTATCATAAATGTGAAATCTTAGTAAATGAAACTATTCCAGGAAAATCTGGTACAAATCACAAAATTCCGGTTGCAGTAAAAAATAATGGCATGTATATTGCAATAGCATTTAACAAGCCTACAGGACATCCAGTTAACAAAAAAGATCTTATAAAATTTTATGAATCTGTTGATGATGTCAAAAATGGAATTCATGGCACACAGTTAACCGATGCCATATATGGTACATCTGTTGGCTTCAGAGGTGATGCATTAATAGAACTTGAGACCCTAAGCAAATCTCGTAAACAAACTCCTGAAGATAAAGTGGAATTCAAGTTGGCAAAGTTTGAGAATAGAATTTATTCTGTTACAAAGTGTTAGAACAAATATTTAATCATCCTTTTTGAATATTTTTTCTGTTAATTCTTTAGTATTGATTGTAAGAAATTTTGGTTTCTCATCTGTCGTTAAAAAATTTTCATCATATTGTAGAAATGGTAAATTAGCAAAAAGATGTTTAGTCCACACGTCATGAACATCCTCAATGTAGCGTTTGTAATTTTGCTGTCTTAACATCTCATGACATATTTCATGAGATACAACAGTGCAATTTTTTTCAGCAAGAAATAATTCTTCATCGTCAGAATTTGGTTTTTGCCATAGTGACATTCCAAAATTCTCTGCATGAAATCCTTCTGCTCCTGCACAGTCAGTCCATATTGGTCGAAAATGCGTTAGGTAAAAATGATAAATATCTTCACCACGACTACGATGATCTCTTAACAAATCATGTGTATCCAATTTCTGTAAAATACTTCTGGGTTTAGTAATCATCTCATCACATTGAACATCAAAATCTTCTGAGAAAGTTTCTTTTATCCATTTTTGAAAAAATTTGGCCATTTGTTTAACATATTCAAATTCTTTTTTACGTTCTTGAAGATCTTCTTCTTTTACTACAAAAATAAAATGTAAGAGCATTTTGATTAAAATGATTAGGTTTGACCTTCAATGCCCATAAGGGTTAAAGTGGATCTAATCTTTTCAATCTTACGAATTTTCCATGTAATTGTTTCTCGTAATGCCTCTACAGTACCAGACTCAATTTTTGCAAGAATATCGTATGCTCCAAATGTGCCATGAACTTCAATCACTCCTTCAAGATTCTTCAACTGAGAAATTATTGCTTCTTCTGAACCGAGCTCGCAATTTATCAAGACATATGCCGTTGCCATAGAGTGTGTATACAGACATGGTATATCAATTATCCTATCATATTTTGATTATCTTTGAGAGATCTTTATAATGGCGTCCCAGATTTGTTTTGGAACAGGCATAACAGATAATCTAGAAATTCTTAGCAGTTCCCAATTTTTAAATTGTTTTTGTTTTTTTATTTGGTCTAGCGTAACAGGATTCTTTAAAAGATTCTTGAACTTTACGTTAACAACTACAAATCTTTCATTATCTTCTTCTGGGTTTGGATAGGGTTCTGATGTTACAGTCATTATTCCTACTACTTGTCTCTCATCACCAGTATGATAGAAAAACACCAGATCATTCTTTTTCATATTTCGAATATGTTTTAGTGCAAGATTATTATGAACACCATCCCACACTGTTTTTTTATCTTTTTTTAATTGTAAAACATTGTAACCGCGAGGACCACTTGGTTCCTGCTTTGCTAACCAATAGTTAACCATAATATTCAGATGATTTTACATTTTTAAATTAAAGTGTTCCCCGGTTCTGACTCACAAAAAATCATTGGAATAGCCAATGCCTCTTTTTTGCTCTGAAACCGGGGCTGCCCACAATGTGGCATGCCTGGGTGAATTAGAAATCATTGTAATCAAGACGATCTCATCATCCTAATCCGTCTGCATGCTTGCTCTATTGGGCAAAATTTTTTCTAACTAGTCAAATATTAATCCAGACAGCTTTATTTCAAATCCTACGACTGATGTTCTAATCTTAAAATTATCTAGTATGTCAGAATTAAGTTCGCCAATTTTGCCAATATGTTCTTCATCAACAGAAACATCAGAATACCTTCCTCTAGTGAACATTGGATCATCTGTTTTAGGAGTTCTTGTTTTAGAGTCAACTTTGAATCCAGTCTTGAGAATTGATTGCAAAATAGATTTCATCTCAGAATAATTGGATTCTTTGTATGCAATTACACCTGCCAAATTTATCGCTTCATTAATTGGCGATGCCTTTGAAAAAACAGTTCCAGTCTCAAAGATTTTTTGTGGGTAAGATTCGTGTATATTTTTTGAAAGGTTTTCAACAAGTCCTGGTAATATTGAGTCACGAAGAATTGTATGCTCTTGACTTTTTGAGTCAAGTACCGAAATCATTGCAGAAGAATCACGATTTGTGAAATCATACAGTATTCTTTTACTTGTAAGACTTGAGTTTAGTGCCTCAGTAAATCCAAGACCAACAGCAGTTTTTGAAATTATTTCCAGTTTTTTTGTTGATGAGCTTTTTTTGCCCAATGTCTGAGATGGCGAGAGCTTTGGCTCAAGGTTTTCAATTCCATACCCTAATGCAATTTCCTCTACAATATCCATTGAACCAAATATATCAAATCTGTATCGTGGAATCATACATTGTATTTTTTTGCCTTTTTGTATAGCATCTAATCTACATTTTTTTAGACTGGAAATCATTGTAGATGGGCTTATGTTCAAACCCAAAATTTGTTCTGTTAATCTTGTATCATATTGAATTGTCTTTGAGTTTAGTTTAGGCGTGCTATTTTTGTTACCAGAAACTGCTAACTGAATTATTTCAAAACCTGCCATTTGTAATATTGGAACAACGACAGAAAGCATATCTTCTGCTGCGTCTTTATTCATACTAGTAACTTCAACAAGTAAATTCTTGGTTTTTGTAGTGACAGTAGTTATTGCTGAATTGATAATTGGCGGAAACGAGATTGTCTTTCCTTCTGCATCAATTATTATTGGTACAATTTTTGTGTCGCCTAGAACCGAGCCATAGTTTTTACCGACTTCAGTATCAGATAATATAGTTTCAATTGTACTTTCGGATTCCGAATTGAGTGGAACAAAACTATGTTCACGTGTGGCTGTCGTGTAAGTTAATGGAAAAGAAATTTTATCAAAATCATGCAGGCCTATTGATGATTTTTTTCGTTTTCTTCCTATACCAAAATGCAGATCCTCTTGCATATTCATTAATTGTTTAATGCTTTGATCATCAATTGTTCCATTTTTTGCAATAATTCCGGTTACAAATGGTCTAATCTTACTCAGAGATGAATCAACTTTGATCTCAAATTTTCCCTGCTTTTTGATATTGGTTTTTTGAATTCCTTTTTTTATACCTAAAAGACCTTGTAGTCCCAATGCAATACCAAAGTCCGTAGAGTAATCAGGTCTATTCGGACTGTATTCTATTCTAATTTGATCACCATCATGTGATTCAATATCTAGACCAAGAAATGGTAGAGTGTCAATGATTTTTTTCTTTGTTACATTACCAGAAACTAATTTTTTAATTCTGTTAAGGTTAAGTTCTACTACTGGCATTTTATACAGTCCTCAACCAATTTAGATTGTTGTTGTAAAACTCTCTCACATCATCTAGATCATATTTTAGCATTGCAATCCTTTCAATACCACCACCCCATGCCAGAACTGGCTTTGAGATTCCAAGCGGCTTCGTTACTTCAGGTCTAAATATGCCCATACCGAATAACTCTACCCACTTTCCAAGTTTTTCATTAAAGACCATCGTTTGTAATGACGGTTCAGTATATGGGAAAAATGTAGGCCAGAATTTGACTTTTGTTAGACCAAGTTGTTTGTAAAACTCTTTTTGAATTCCCATTAAATCTCTTAGTGTTGTGTTGTTACCAATTACAATTCCTTCAATCTGATTAAACTCAACTAAATGTTTGTAGCTTACTTTTTCATTACGAAACACACGACCTAATGAGAATACTCTAGATTCATCTGGTTGATTTTCAGCCAAGTATTTGATGGTAACACAGGTTGTATGAGTTCGTAGCACCATTTTCTGAGATTCTGAAAGCTGCCAGTTATATCTCCAATTTTGGGAGTGGGATGTTGACACTTGTTTGATTTGTTTTGGATTAGCAGGTTTTTCTGATTTTAGGTTTTCAAGATAAAATGTATCTTGAAGTTCTCGTGCAGGATGATCCTGTGGTGTAAATAAAGCATCAAAATTCCAAAAGCTTGACTGTGCTAATTTACCTTGAATTTCTGAAAATCCAAGTTTAACGAAGATCTCTCGTATTTCATCTATGGTGTCTTTAAGTGGATGAGTTCTAGATACAAATGTCTGAGGAACATCAGCTTCAACATCAATTGCACCAGAATCAGATTCAGTTGAATCAATATGTAGTGCTTTTTCAGTTAGAGAAACTGTCTTTGATTTTTCAGTACTTTGTATTATGTAATCTGGTCGTTGTAGTAAGAATTTGAGAGCCAGTTTATTTTCAATTTGATCTTCAGGGATTGATTTCTCGCCAATAACTGAAATTAGTTTTTCTTCAGGTGTTTGTATTGGTTTTTCCTTGATTGAAATTTTTGCTCCAGAATCATTTTTATCGATTTTTATCCATCCGTTTTTTTTCGCGTTTGCAATTGCAGCATTAAATCCAGTACCGGAAAGTTCCTTTCTTACTTGATCAAATGATCTAGGCTCATCTTTGATGAGTTCGATTAGTTTCCTTTCAGGAAAGCCATTTTTGAATGCATCAATTCCATTTTTTCCAAGTGAGATTGTTACTTTTGAGGATTCTGAAACTTTGGCTAGTTCTTTTAATCTTAGCCACTCAATTCCACGTCTTATCTGATCAATTGAAAGTTCAGTAAATTCAGAAAGTTGTTCTGGTGTCTGATTTGGTTTTTTCTGTAACGACTCGATGATTTTTTTTTCAATATAATGAAGGACTTGTGACAATAGTACAACGTGCCATACAGACTTTATTAATATACTTCATCTGGTTTAAACGACAACTTCTGTAAAGATTTTATTATAAAACAAGGATGGGTCTAATTTTTCAAGGATCTAATGTAATCTTCAAGTTTTTGCTTTTTCTGTTCAGTAGATAGTGGCAGGTATTCTTCCCATTGTTTTTTCATCTCAACTTTCTTTGTATTTTTTTCGTCATCAGACATAGAATCCCATTGCATCTTCATCTGCATGAAATGAATTATCATTGCTGCTCTGTCTTGGATAGATAATGATTTCCATGCATCTCCCATCTCTTTGAATTGCTGTTTCTTTTCTGCAATCTGTTCAGGCGTCATTCCCTTGAAATAATCATTCATTCTTTTGTCATGTTTCTTGTCGTGGTTATTGTTGTATTGACCGCGTTTATTTTTGTAAGAGTGTTTTGTAAATTGATCAGAAACATAAAGTTGATCACCAGTTCCAGCGTCAACTAGAACTTTGCTATATGCTCTGTTATCATTCATCATAACAACTTTGTAAACCACAAAACCGTTAATTTCTGAAAGTTTTCCATAAATGGCCTTACTGTCAGGTACAGCTTCTTCTGCTGCACTCATTGCATCAACAAGTGTTATTTTGGATGAATTTGTTGATTCACCAACTGGAATTGAACCTTGTATTGCTGGATAGTTTGTTTTATCCCAATCAGCAAAAGCTGGAGTTGCTCCAACTGATGTCACTAAAACACACATCAATACTACTGCTGACAACTGCATAATCACAGATTTCATAATAAAACACCCTGCCATTTCTATAAAAAACTATTCCATCATTGCTCAGTGGATATTGTAGTCTCGAGTTAGATTTATCATAAGAAAACACTATCTAAATTTCAAAAATTAATCTTTTAAGTAAACAAGTAGTAAGGTTAAGACTTTTTAAAGCTGGATAGAAGTCAAACATGAATGTCTTCGGATGAATTTATTGTAACACCATGGCATGTTGAAGGGGATATTGATTATGATAAACTAATCAAGCAGTTTGGAACTCAGAAAATTTCAACTGATCTTTTACAAAGATTTCAAAGAATTACTGGCGAAGATCACTTTATGCTAAGAAGAGGAGTTTTCTTTTCCCATAGAGATTTGAACTTAATATTAGAGAACTACGAAAAAGGCAAAGAATTTTTCCTGTATACTGGAAGAGGTCCTTCTGGGCATACACATATTGGTCACATGGTTCCATGGGTATTTGCAAAATGGCTTCAAGATAAATTCAATGTCAACATGTATTTCCAATTAACAGATGACGAGAAATTCTTTTCTAAACAAAACATCACGCTAGAACAAACCAAAAACTTTGCCTTAGAAAATACACTAGACTTTCTTGCTTTAGGCTTTAATCCTGAAAAGACCAAAGTTCTAATTGACACAGAAAATATTAAAACCCTATATCCTATTGCAGCAGAAATTGCAAAAAAAATTAATTTTTCAAATACAAAAGCAGTGTTTGGATTTACAAACGAAACTAATGTTGGAATGATTTTTTATACATCATTACAATCTGCTCCATGCTTTCTAGAAAATAAACCGGTTTTGATTCCTTTGGGAGTAGATCAAGATCCACATTTTAGAATTACACGTGATATAGCACCAAAAATCAACAAAATAAAACCAGCATTAGTTCACAATATTATGATTCCATCGCTTTTAGGACCTGGTGGAAAAATGTCTGCGTCCGATGAAAAAAGTACTGTATATACTACAGATACGCCAGAACAGGTGAAAAAGAAGATTAACAAATATGCATTTTCTGGAGGACAGCCAGATATTGATGAACATAGAAAGATTGGCGGAAATCCAGACATTGACGTTTCTTATCAATATCTAAGAATATTCTTTGAGCCGGATGATAATAAACTAAAAAAAATCTACGATGACTACAAGTCAGGAAAAATGCTGACAGGTGAGCTAAAGGGAATTCTTATTGAGAAAATTAATGAATTCCTATCTGCGCATCAAGAAAAAAGAGAACATATAAGAAAAAACATCGATGACTATTTGTTCAAAGATCGATGAGAACAAAAATCGTCTGCCAAGACAAATATGAAGCACAAAAACTAGCGAGTCTAATTTTTGTCAAAGAGGGAAATGAGACATTCATTACAGAAATTTTAAATATTTTTGAAAATGAAGTTGTTTTTTCAATTAAGGACAAATCAGCTCATAGTGTTTTGCTAAAAGACAAAGACCAAATCGAAATATTTGTTGATTTTATTCAATCAATAGTAGAAAATAAACACAGAATTATAGATACGGCAACTAATCATGAGGTTGTTGAGATTTTTAAAGAGTGATTAAACTAGAGTTTTATCCATTTCAAGACTCATTATTTCTTGAACTTTCAGAAAATAGAGCTGTGTTGTGTATGGCATTTGTTGTAAGTTATTATCAATAGATATCATCAGGTATCTAACAGCCCTTTTTGACACATCAAGATTGAATTTCATTGGAAGAATATGATCCTGCTTTACCTTAATCTTATCTTGTAACCAAGGTGGCGCCATTTCTTTTGTCTCAAAAATAATCTTCTGATACCAGAATGATAGTTGATCTGGTTGTAGGCCTTTTTGTATTTGTGATATATCATTATTTAGTTTCTCAATAATCTGTGATGAAATGGCCATAGAAAATTTTTGAAAATTTTTGCTTTATCCCAATGAATCAAACATTGGCAATCATTTTGTCAATTAACGTATGTTACCCTCAGTATCGATCTCTGAGTTTCTTATGCGTGAAGAGGAAATACGATTTCCATCTTTTGCCAATATCATTGGGACTATGATTATTTGTACTGGTGAAAGGTCACTTTCTTTTCTTAATTGGTTTAGTAAATCACCTTTACTTTTTGTTTCATCACTAACAACTAATGCCTCAACGTCACCCTCAATTACAGCTGGACCAAAATCATTTTCTAACTTTGAAATCTCAAATTCGGAAGTTGGGAATTTTTCATTTATTTCAAATTCTAATTTGGCACGTCTTTTCTGAAAATCATTGATTAGATTTTTACTATTTTTACTTGCAAATTCGTCTGATGTTAGACCGATTATCACTTTCTTTGATATTAAGAATCCTTTTTGCAGTAATGCCAAATGTCCTGCATGTATAATGTCAAAAGTTCCACCAAGTGCAACTATGTTAAATTCCATAGTTTTTAACAGAAGTGTTTTAAAATAAACTACTCGGATTCAACATTAACAATTGTTATTGGTCCCGTTGACGCTAAGGCAACATCATGAGTGTCCCAAACAAAAGTTTCTATGAAAAACAGTCCTTTGTTTTCTGGAATCCAAATTATACTTGGTATTTGTGGTGGACCAGGGTACAAATTACCAGTTGTTGAATGAACAAACTCAACAATCCCAGTATCTGCCTGCTTGATCTGTGTATAAAATACAAATGGTTGTTCATTATCTACCTCCAAGTTTTGTTTCATCAAAATTTGTGCACTGATTTGCACAGGACTGGAAATGATTGTTTTATCTTGTTTTACATTAGATGCCATAACGTCTAAGATTACCACCTGCTTAGATTCTAGATGAATATTTTTAGCTTCGATAAAAGTTACTTCTGAGATATGATTATCAGATTCAGCAATTAGACTAAAAGAAACTGCTTTAGAATTCAAAATATCAGAAATTATAAATTGCATTGTCTCACCAGGTCCCAATGATTCTGTAAATTGATTTTGTGTCAAACCGACTATGCGTGGGGGATCAAACGTGTCTTTTGACATTAGGTACACTTTAACATTAGAAGCTTCTATGTCAGCGTTATTTCTTATGCTTCCTTCAAAATATAGTGAATCACCCAGTTCAAGTGATCTAGTCTGTATGGAAAGTGAAGATTCCTTTTCAGTGGCTGAATTAAATCCCACTAAATTTACTGCAACACGAGAAATTGCTGCATTTGGCTCTAGTGAGCTTATTGAGAACGGTACTTTGCTTTTAGGAGGAATTGTGTCAATTATTGTGGTGCCTGTAACTGTCTCAATAGGTTGATCTGAAAATTGATTGTAGAATCCTGTCCAGATTCTAACATCATTTATTGAAAAGTCTCTTGTATTTTCAATCTCACCCAAAACTATCGTATAACCAGAATCATCCTTAAAGCTGTATGGTTGTGTATTAACAAAATAAACCCCTAAAGGATCATGGCTAGTGATTTGCGCTGAAGCTTGAATTAATGGAATTGAAAATAAGATTGAGAAGATTAGTAAGAATCCGAGATGATTAAAATTGGTAATTACTCGAAGCTGCATACAAGTAATACATCATGATACTATGTTAATTATACATAATGCAAAAATTAGAAAATAAGTAAAAAGAGTTTGTTAGAAGATTATCTTCTTTTTCGCATTCCAGTAATTGCAAACCAGTAAACCAATCCAGGTGCTAGTCCAACAATAAGTGGAATCCAAACTGCTATTGAGGCTTCATAACCTGCCAT
>CAZMBA010000003.1:0-17833 GCA_964564665.1 uncultured Candidatus Nitrosopelagicus sp.
TGCTGCTGGTTCTGCTGCTGGTTCTGCTGCTGGTTCTGCTGCTGGTTCTGCTGCTGGTTCTCGTTTAGATATTTTTCTTTGTGGCTCATCTCTAGATGATTCCTTCTCGGAATCAATTAGCTGCTGTTTTCTTTCTTCGAATTTTTGTTTGCGCTGTAATATTTTGGTGATGTAACCAGCGATTTCATTTTTTAGACCTTTAGATCGTATGATAGAAACCTCATTGAGAAGTTGTTTGTTGCTTGAAAAATCAGTTCCGAATTTATCTTGATATTCATTCAAGATTTCTGTTGAGAGTCGTTTTATTCTATCCACTGAAACGTTGAGTTTCTGGGTTTTAATATATGTACCATTCAAAATTTTTTTAACAGTTAAGAAATTGATTAGAGTTTTTTTCTAGTTGCTTAAGCATGATGTCATATGGGATTTTGAGTATTTTTGATGCACAAAAAACTACACTATGTAAGAATTGAATTTGTGTTGTTTTCTGGTTAAAACAATGAGAAAATCTGACTGGGCCATCGGTCTCAACTAAAATTTGTCCAATATTAGTTTTGGATAGTAAAGTCTGCTTATCATTAGCATAAACAAGAAGAGGACCATATGAAACAAAGAGGTCTAGTTCCATTGCATGTTTTAATTGATTTTTATTTCCATCAAACCAATGTAATAAAATTCGTTTTAAATTAAACGACGATAAAATTTCAAATATTTCATCTAATGTTTTTCTTGAATGAATAGAAACTGGTTTATTAAATTTCTCAGCTAGTGACAATTGATCTGAAAAAACTTTTTTTTGTACAATCCATTCTTCTTCTGTTGTTATGTAAGTTCTATCTAGTCCAATTTCACCTATGCCTGTAATTTCATTATTTCTCTTTTCTATCATATCTAAAACTTCGGATGAATCTCCTTGTGCCATCTCTGGATGTATGCCAATAAACGGTAAAATATTCTCAGACTTTTTACTAAGATCTAATGTATCTACTGATGTCTCAAAATCCATTGAGACACAACATGCTCTCAAACTTAGTAAATCCATTGTGTGGATAATTTGTTTTATGTCTGCTCTGAATTCAGGATCCGAAAGATGAATGTGTGAGTCATAAAGCCAAGTCATATTCAATTCTGAACTTTAACTAGTAAATTAGTCTGCATAAATCTGTGCAAATGTGAGATTTTTTTAGTCTTCAAAGTATTTTAGGTGTATTTTCTATAAAATGTGATGAAATCTTCAGAACTTGGATTATCAGCAATGTATAGGATACTAAAAAAATCTGGAGCCGAGAGAGTAAGTGATGAATCAGCAGATGAATTAAGAAGAATAATAGAAGATATAGCTACAGAGATAGCAAAAGGTGCTGTGGATCTTACAAAACATGCTGGTAGAAAAACTGTAAAATCTGAGGATGTAAAGCTTGCTTCAAAAACACTTGCAAAATATTAGACTAAAATCCTATTTACAATAATCTAGGCACTTTTTGACTGTGGTCCTGCATCGCGGATTTCTTGTGGCACGTTGTTAAACTTGGTGAAGTTTTCAGTAAACATCTGTGCTAGTTTTTTTGCAGATAAATCATACGAATCTTTGTCAATCCACGTGTTTTTTGGATCCAGTATATCTGAAGGTACTTCTGGACATTCTAATGGAACATCTAGATTAAACAAATCATCATGCCTAAACTTTACAATATCAAATGAACCTGTTAATGCTGCTGTCACCATTGCACGACTATACTTAATACTAATTCGTTTGCCAACTCCATAAGCTCCACCTGACCAACCAGTGTTGATAAGATATACAACCGTATTATGTTCCGAGATTTTTTCACCAAGCATTTCTGCATAAACTGATGCAGGTCTGGGCATGAAAGGTGATCCAAAACATTCTGAAAATGTTGCTTTAGGTTCTTTAATTCCTCTTTCTGTTCCAGCTAATTTACTAGTATAGCCAGACATAAAATGATACATTGCTCCTTCTTTAGTTAATTTTGATACTGGTGGTAAAACTCCTAATGCATCTGCTGTTAGAAAAATTATGACCCTAGGATGTCCACCAACACTTGGAATTACTGCTCCAGGGATATAATCTAGGGGATATGCTGCTCTAGTATTTTCGGTAAGACTACCATCATCAAAGTTTGGTTCTAATGTTTCACTATTAACAACAACATTTTCAAGTACTGCTCCAGACTTTATAGCATTCCAGATTTGTGGTTCAGCTTCCTCTTTGAGATTTATACATTTTGCATAACAGCCACCTTCAAAATTAAAAATGTCTTTATCTGACCAGCCATGTTCATCGTCTCCAATCAACATTCTATCTGGATCCGCAGAAAGACTAGTTTTTCCAGTACCAGATAAACCAAAGAATAATGCTGTATCACCATCTTTCCCAATATTTGCTGAACAATGCATTGGGAAAACCCCTCTTGATGGCATAAGATAATTCATAACTGAGAACATTGATTTTTTCATTTCGCCAGCATAGCTTGTCGCACCAATCAAAACAATTCTTTTTGACAAGTTGATCATTATGAATGCGTTTGTTCTAGTACCGTCAATTTCTGGAATTGCCTCAAAATCATTTAAACACATTATTGTAAATTCAGGTTCGTGTGATTCAAGTTCTGAAGCTGACGGTCTCACAAATAATTGTCTACAAAAAAGACTCTGCCATGCATGATCATTTATTACACGTATGGGCAATTTGCTTTCTTTTGATGCACCAACAAATCCATCAAAAACATAAAGATCTTTTCCTGCTGCATGATTTTTCATTTTTTCAAAAAGTTTATTGAATTTTTCAGAAGGAAATTGTTTGTTTACAGAACCCCAATCTATTGTTTCATGTGTTTCATCATCATAAATGATATAACGATCCTGAGGAGAACGACCAGTATATTTTCCAGTCTTTACAGATAAAGAACCTGAAGATGTAACAATGCCCTCATTGTTTTGAGTGGAGATTTCAATGAGTTTTTCAGCTGAAAGATTCCTATGGACAGATTTTGTGCTAATTCCAAAATTTTCTAACTGTGATAAGAATTTGGAAGGAATTTCAGATTCCGACATTTACTCACCACCAATTTTTACAGTATACATGTCTTTACTCAAGGATTGTACGAAAAATAAAACACTATTATCTCTTTCTAAAAAATTAGAGACTGAGTTAGATACGTATTTATGTAAAAATTCAAGTCTTTACTTAATGCCGATCAATAAGGATAAACTACAGAAACGTGAACAGGTTTCATCTAATAGACCAAAATTCGTTAGACCTGAAAGCTGGAGATATAAAAGATTAGAGACTACTTGGAGAAAGCCAAAAGGCATTGATAACCATCAAAGAAAGCAGAAAAGTAGAGGTCGACCAGGTCTTGTAAAAATAGGATATGGTACACCAAAAATTGCAAAGGGATTACATCCTTCAGGTTACACAGATAATCTAGTAAACAACTTAACAGATTTAGAAAAATTAAATCCAAAAGAGGATGGAGTTAGGTTCGGTCATAGTGTAGGTACAAAAAAAAGAAAGGAATTGATGGAAATTGCTGTAGAAAAAAAATTCAAAGTTTTTAATGCAAGAGTGAATAAAAATGCCAGTTAATCTAAAAGCAAAGAAACGACTTGTTTCAAGAATTGTTGGTGTTGGTGTTAATAGAGTAAGATTTGATGGTGACCATCTAGATGACGTAGCTGATGCAATCACAAGAGACGATATAAGAAGTTTGATTACTGCGAATACGATAACAATAAAATCATTTACAGGTACATCAAGAGGTAGAGCAAAAACAAAAAAAATACAAAGATCTAAACGTGGTGCAACACAGGGTTCCAAAAAGGGTAGAAAAGGAGCTAGAGAAGGCAAAAAGGCAGTTTATGTGAAAAAAGTACGCTCTCTAAGATACGTACTCAAAATTGCAAAAGATAGAAAAGAAATTGATAATAATACTTTCAAATCAATATACAAAAAAATTGGTGGAAACACCATAAGGAATAGAGCACACCTAAGGACTGTTATTAGTGAAGCACAACAATCTTAGAATCTAAAGATAGTTTTTTGAAAATTTTTAATTTTATTATTACTTATTGAAATCCCTTCTTTTACTAACATATTCTTCTTAATGCTAATACCATATGCATATCCACCGATTTCACCGTTTGACTTTACCACCCTGTGACACGGAATGATTACAGGAAAAGGATTTTTTTTCATTATTTGGCCAATTACACGTTGACCATTTTGAAGACCAACTGACCTGGCTAATTCCTTATAAGTTGTAATTTTTCCAGAAGGAACCTGAAGAAGTTTTCTATAAATCTTTTTTTCTATTATCAAACTTTTATCAGATCCAATTTTGTAGTAGATAGTAAGTCAACAACTTTTTGCTTATTTTTTCCTAAACCATTCCAATCTAATATAGCAGCCTCCGCGCCAATATTACGTTCCATTATATGTCTGAAAAGTACTTCATCTAAAAATTCCAGAGCATGTTTAGGAATAACAGTTCCTAAAGCAAATTTTCCATTAATTACTTCGTTTGTGAATTTTTCAGAATAATGGGTACCTCCAAAACACAGTGCAGATGGAAACTGTTGGAGAGGTTGTTGCAAGATTTCTTTTATAGTTAATGCTATAGCAGAACATAATTCTACATCACTCCATTGTTTTTCAGTGGTACCAATTTCTATGAAAATACAAGGTTTGTTAAGATTTGTAGGACCGTGATGTGTAGCTTCAATGGTTATCTGAAAATCAGAAAAAAAATCACGTTTTTTCCAAAGGTTTTGGAGATACATCTTTTGAAAAGATGAAAAAGGAATTGCAACTTGTTTGGGGTTCCCTCCAAATTTTGCATCTGCAAAGTTTCCAGTGCTATGACATGTAAGCGCTAATACCCCAGATTCAGCTGCATGTTTGGAAAGAAACACATAGTTATCATAATCAAATTTCTCTTCTAGCCAGTCTGCTGATATTGTAGGTGATGGAATTATCAGTAAATCAAATTTTTTTCCTCTAAATACATCCCCATTTTTTTCTAAATCATGACTAAGAAATGTTGCCATATTATTTCCAGCAGGATCATCTTTGTATGCTACCAGTAAATTCATGAATAAAAGATATATTGATACTTTAATAAATTCAGATTAATGAGATTTAATCCAAGATTAACATTCAAAAATGCATATAACACGATAAAATTAACGAAGAAATCCGATAGTGATGTCTATAAACAGCATCTCAGGCTAGTTCTATTTGGCATAGCAACCGTTGGTTTGCTTGGTTTCGGAATACAATTTATTTTTGCAACAATTCCCTTTACAAGATAAAAATGTCTGAAAATAATTATTTCACTGGGTCAGAAGCAACAGCTGAGCCAACAGCTGAGCCAACAGCTGAGCCAACTAACGGAAACTCACATCTATATGCAGTAAGAACAACTGGTGGTCAAGAAAGAGTAGTTTTACGATTATTGGAAACTAAAATGAGAACTGGTGGACTTGGTGTTCAATCAATATTATTAGTAGATAACCTCAAAGGCTACATTATAGTTGAAGCAGCAGATCCACAGGAAATGTTTGCTGCAATTCAAGGACTCAGACATGTTAAAGGACAATTAAGAGGTGAATTGCAATATAGTGAAATTGAAAATTATCTTGTCAAAAAATCAACTGTGTCTGAACTTGCAGTGGATGCAGTGGTAGAAATTATTGGAGGACCGTTTAAGGGTATGAAAGCAACTATTACTCGTGTGGATCATGAAAAAGAAGAAGCAACAGTTATTCTGCTTGATGCACCATATCAACTTCCTGTAACAGTAGATGCAAATTATCTTAAACCTTGAAAACAATAGGAAAGGAATAAATCTCTTCTATATGGCGAAAAATCATGGGCGATAAACAAAATATTTCTTCATTGGTAACAGGGGGAGAGGCATCTGCCGGTCCACCACTTGGTCCTGCATTAGGTCCAATGGGTGTTAACATAATGGAAGTCATTAGTGCCATTAATGAAAAAACAAATGATTTCAAAGGAATGAAAGTTCCAGTTACTGTTAGTGTTGACTCTGATACCAAAAAATGGGAGATTGAAATTGGTATTCCATCCGCATCAGCATTGATTCTAAAAGAGGCAAATATCCAAAAGGGTTCTGGCACCTCTGGTACAGAATGGGTTGCGGATATTGGAATTGATGCAGTTGTTAAGGTTTCAAACGTAAAACTCGAGTCTAATTATGCATCTGAACTAAAATCTGTTGCAAAACAAGTTATTGGTACTTGTCAATGTCTTGGAATAAAAATTGAAGGTAAAACACCTAAAGAAATAACAGCAGAAATTAATGATGGTAAATGGGACGAGAAATTAGTTGTTAATTCTTAGATAAATACACTGGTTCTTTATCTGTTTTCTCTAATTCAACAAATGTCTCAGTATTCTGAATTCCTTCAATCTTACCAATTTTTTCAATAATTACAGAATGTAGTTGTTCAAGATCTTTTGCAATTATGCCTATGATAATATCAAATCTGCCTGTAACCTCACAGATATGATCAACTTCAGGAGTTTTCATTAATTCTTCATGTATTAAATCCTTGAACTTTGGGTCACGATTTATTCCAACTGAAGCTTTTACTTGAAAGCCTAATTGTGATTCGTCTATCTCGATTGTAAATCTCTTAATCATTTTTTTCCTAATTAGCCGTTTTATTCTACTATAAAGGACAGATGAATTTATCTCAAGTTTTTTTGATAATACTGGGACTGAGATATTTCCATTCTTCTTTAATTCAGATAATAATTTTAGATCTAAATCATCAACACGTTGCATTTTCAAGATTACTAATTTAATGCCATAAATGTAAGTTTTGCTGACATTTGTCTCATTGAAAAGAAATTTTCTATAAAGATTGAACTTTTTTTAAAAAATATCGAATTTTAATATTTTTCCTCTAAACGATTTTAAGTAGGCTAAAAAGGATTGTGCTATGGTTAGCGATTCAGAGGTATTGAATTTGATTCAGGAAGCTAAAAAACCTGAAAAAGAGAGAAAATTCACGCAAGCATTAGAATTGTATATCGTATTAAAAGATATAGATGTCAAAAAAGGCTTTACGTTAAATGAAGTAATTGAATTACCAAAACAAATGACAAAGCCTGCTGCAGTTTGTGTGATGGCAACAGGAGATATGAGTCTTAAAGCAAAGAGTGCAAAAGCAGATCAGGTAATTGATAATGATGAGCTTGGTACTCTGGCTGCTAACAAACGAGAATCAAGAAAACTCATCAACAAATACGATTTTTTCTTAGCTGACACAAAACTAATGCCAGTTGTAGGTAAATCATTAGGACAGTTATTAGGTCCTAGGGGTAAGATGCCAACGCCTGTTCCATTTAATGCACCAATCGAGTCATTTTTAGAAAGATTTAGACATTCAATCAGAGTAAGATTAAAAAATTCACTTTCGTTGTCCTGTAAATTTGGAGATGTGACTATGGATGATAATGATCTTGTAAATAATGCAATGGCCATAATCAATGCAGTTGAAAAGAAACTTCCAAACGGTGATAAGAATTTCAGAAAATTTATGGTGAAGACGACTATGGGAAAAGCAATAAAGTTGGAACAGAAGGTACGAAAATAAATGAATGAGAATCGAACTAAATACCCTAAAAAAAAATCACAGATGTATCAGCAGATACAAGAATTACCAAAAAAATATAATGTTCTGGCTTTAGTAAGAATGGAAAAAGTGAGGGCATCCCAACTACTACCATTAAGAAAAAAACTTCTTGGAGATGTTGAGATAGTTAGTGTTAAGGATAAAGTTGCTAAACTTGCATTAGAAACAACTGGAATAAAGGGAATTGAAAAATTTGTCAGTAAATTGAATGGTCAGTGTCTTTTTATGTTCACAAATATGTCACCCTTCAAACTTAATGTTTTACTAGGAAAAAATAAAGTGATGCTATCTGCAAGAGGTGGAGATTTAGCAAGTATGGATGTTGTAATACCACCAAAAAATACTGGAATAGCTCCAGGTCCAATGCTAACAGATTTTAAAGAAAATGGAATCCCAACAAAGATTGATCAAGGCACTATCTGGATAATGAGAGAAACAATTCCTGTGAAAAAAGGAGAAGTGATTTCTGAAAAACTTGCAGCACTTTTAGGTAAACTAGACATTAAACCCATTGAAGCCGGAATTGTTCTAAATTCAGCACTTGAAGAGGGTTTAGTTTATGCTCAAGAGGAAATGATCATAGACTTGGAAAAGTTCAGAAACGATATGAGCCAAGCACATCAAGAAGCAATTTCCTTATCAATTGAGGCTGCATATATCACAAAAGATAACATTAAACAGATTCTTGCTAAGGCATCACAATCTGCAAAATCTGTCTCAGTGGAAGCAGGATATGTAACAGATGATACTAAAGAAACGATTCTTCAAAAAGCGAATGGGCAAGCCAAAAGTGTTGCCTCAAAAGCAAAAGATTACACACCAGCATAATCATCTGCTTTTTACTTTAGGTAAATTCCAATTATACTTCATTGCAACTAATCTTAGACCTGTTGTAAGCACAATACCAATTATAGTTGCGGCGTAAATTTCATTGGTAATTAGTAATGTGAAGTAAAATACAACTGCACCTATGAAACTTGCTGATGCATATAATTCCTTGATGAACACTATTGGCGTTTGATTTACAAAAACATCTCTTAAGATTCCTCCACCAATTGCGGTTAACATGCCAGATAATACAATTATGAGAAAATTCATGCCGAACAAATTATATGCAAAAGTTGCACCAATTACGGTGAATACACCAAGACCAATTGCGTCAAACTTTAAGAAAATATTCCAGTGTTTTTTCATTCTTGAATATAGCAAGAATAAAACTATGCCAGAGATTACAGTGATGATTACATATGATGGATCAATTAGAGAGTTTGGTAATGTTTTTCCAAAAATGACATCACGTATAGTTCCCCCTGCAACACCAGTAATTGTTGCTAAAATGATTATTCCTACAATATCGGCTTTGTGCTCTATTGCTTTGAATGCACCTGTAACTGCAAAAGCCATAGTACCAAAAAGATCTAGAATATAAATAAAAAAGTCAATTGGTGCAATATCTACCAAATTGAATATGATAGAAACTCATACTAAATAATCTTAAAGTAAAAAGATCGGTAAAATCTAACCGAATAAAGATGCCAAGCCTTCCATTGCTTGTTCTTCTTGTTTTTCACTTGGTGGGTCTGCTTTCTTTTCTTTCTTATCGTCTCCACCTGCAGGTGCGTCTGCTTCTGCAGCCGCTGCTGGTGCTGCTGCAACTGCTACTGGTGCGGCCTTAATTGCCTCTTCAATATCTACATCTGCTAATGATGCAACCAAAGCCTTAACTTGTGCCTCATTAACTTCTGCGCCTGTCGCTTTTACAACGCTAGTAACATTTTCATCAGTTACATCCTTTTGTAATTAGTGCAACATTAATGCAGCGTAAACATATTCCATGAAAAAAACCTCTTAAAGCATAATATAAAAGCTGTCCAAAAATACTCATTAAACTAAGATCTTCAGACTTCTACAAACTGAATAAAGATTTTGCTTAAGATTTTTGTCGTATAGATTTTCCATTCTCTGTTTTAGAATCCTTTTTGCATGTTCCTTGTCAGATCCATCTGGTAATGATAGTACATTGTTTATCAATTCAGAAAGCGATTCCTTTATCCATCCATCTAAAATGGTAAAAACTTTTTTTGATAAAATCTCCACTTTGTCTTTTTCTAGATCTAAAACATCTGTAAAATTCTCATGTTCAATTCTATAGATTAAGGCAAAAATGCAATTTTCAGATGTTGGCTCTTTGAGTATTTCTTGAGAGCGTGTACCCGCTTTTCCCTGTAAAACTTTGTTTTTTAGGCCGACAGGATCTACTATTAGTCCATTCACACCAATTTTATTTCCATCGACGCCGGTTACGATTCCAAAAATAAAATTACAGTAATCACCGTCAGATTTTGCAGTAAAAACAAAACTTCCTTCTTTTACTGTCCCCTTTTTACTTCCAAACATGGATTTTTTTAGATTACTCAATATTTAATAGTTGTAATCGAAGATTCTTAATATCAGCACTAGGTCAAAGATACGATGGAAAAAAAAGAAATTCTTGCAAAATTTTCTGCTGACCCTGAAAGATACTATCAGGTAAAATTATTTGAAGATCAAGGATTTGAACGAAAATCATGCACAACATGTAACAGGTTCTTTTGGACATTAGATGAGAATAGAATTAATTGCCCTGACCATTCACCTGATACTTACTCGTTTATTGGTAATCCACCAACTAAAAATCGATTTGATTATACAGAAGCCTGGAAACAGGTAGAATCGTTCTTTGTAAAACATAACCATACATCAGTAAACAGATATCCGGTTGTGTGTAGATGGCGTGATGATCTATTTTTTACGATTGCATCAATTGTTGATTTTCAAAGAGTTATGGGTAGCAAAGTAGTTTTTGAGTTTCCTGCAAATCCACTGATTGTACCCCAAACATGTCTTAGATTCAAAGACTTGGAAAATGTTGGTGTTACTGGTAGACACTTTTCATCATTCTGTATGATTGGACAGCATAGTATACCAAACAAAGATGGTTATTGGAAAGATGAGTGTGTAAATCTAGATTATAATTTATTAACACATCAATTTGGCATTGAAAAAAAAGAGATTGTCTTTGTTGAAGACGTATGGGAAGGTGGAGGTTCTTTTGGTTCGTCATTAGAATATTTTGTGAAAGGTTTGGAATTAGGTAATGCAGTGTTCACTGAATTTCAAGGTAACTTATCAAATTACAAAACACTAGATCAAAGGATTATTGACATGGGCGCAGGTCTAGAAAGATTTGCATGGATTACAATGGGCACACCAACTGCATACGATTGTTGTTTTGGTCCAGTCACAAAAAACCTAGTTGAAAAAATTGGTATTGATACTGATTCTGAAATTCTTGTGCCCTATTTTACAGAAATTGCAAAGAATTTAGAAAATTTTGATGATTTATCACTTGTGAGAAAAAATACAATGGAATCTATAAACTTGACAGATGATCAAATAGCCAAAATCATTACGCCATTAGAAGGAATTTACCTAATAATTGATCATATTAGAACGTTAATTTTTGCAATCTCCGATGGAGCATTACCAAGTAATGTTGGTGGAGGATATAATTTACGAATAATGCTTCGAAGAGTTATTTCTACAATGAATAGACTAGAATTGAAATTTGATATTGGTGAAATAATTGATACACAGATTGATTACCTTAAAAAAACATATCCTGAATTAGAAGAAACCAGGAATGACGTAAAAAGGATCGTTGAAATTGAATCTGATAGATATGAAAGTTCCAAAGAAAGAATGCAAAAAATAGTTAGCAATATTTCCAAAGAGCCTGCGGTTAGTGATCTAATTAGATTATACGAGTCAGATGGGGTAACGCCTGACTATCTGAAGGAAATGAACGTGATTTCTGAAATCCCATCAACATTCTATAGCAGACTCTCAGAACTACATCAATCAAAGAAACAAAATGAACAAATTAATCTCCCATTAGAGGGAATTCCAGATACTGAACTGTTATTTTATCAACAAGACCCAAAAGAATTTGACGCTATTGTGTTAAGTGCATTTGAAAAATATGTCATTCTTGACAAAACTTCATTTTATGCAAGAGGTGGAGGACAAGAACCGGATCATGGTACTATTGAAAACTTTGAGGTTGTAGATGTAACAAAGCATGGCAATATCGTTGTACATGAAACAAAAGGTGGCGTTCCAAAAGAAGGAGAAACTGTTTCCTGCACAGTTAACTCAAAGCGAAGAGATGGAATTACAAAAAATCATACTAGTACTCATGTAATCAACTCTTCAGCAAGAAGTGTTTTAGGTTCATGGGTTTGGCAGCATTCTGCATTCAAAGATGAAGATCATGCTAGACTTGATATTACTCATCATTCAGCATTAGATGAAAAAGAAATTGCGAGTATAGAAGAAGCTGCAAACTCTATTATCAATAAAAATATACCAATAACAATTGAAAATCTTGACAGAGGAACAGCTGAACAAAGATACGGATTTCGAATTTATCAGGGTGGAATTGTTCCTGTCAAATTAGTTAGAATTGTATCTATTTCTGACATTGACGTAGAAGCTTGTGGCGGAACACATGTCAAAAAAACAGGCGATATCAAGCAAATCAAGATCACAAAGACGAAAAGAATACAAGATGGAGTAGTACGAATTGAATTTACATCTGGTGATTCTGCAGTAGAATTTACTAAACAAAAGCAAGAAAATGATGCAAAAATGCAGATTGAGGAAATTGAAAAAGCCAAAATAAAAGAGATACGACAGGAACAGAGACATGAGTCAAAAGCAAAGATTCCAAGATTGGCTGAAAGCATTGGTCAATGTAAAATCGGCACTAATAATGTTGAAGACATTATAGTACATATTTCAGAACCAAACAAAGCAAATTTTTGTTATTCAGAGAGTGAACAATATGATAATACATTCCATATTGGAATTGGTGAGTTAATCACAAAGACAGATCCATGGATGGTATACTGTGGGTTCTTTGATACTGATGATAAAATGAGAGTAATTGTCTACTGTGGAGATGAGGTCTCAAAGAGCAAAAAGGCAGGCGATATTGCAAAGATGATTTCTGAAACACTTGCTGGCTCTGGCGGCGGAACGCCAAAATTTGCTCAAGGTGGCGGAAAGGACAGATCCAAGAAAGAAGAAGCAATAAACAATGCAAAATCAATGGTTTTAGAATAGGTGGTATTATGGAACTAGACTGGAATGCAATTGACAAAAAATGGAGAGAAAAATGGCAGAATGACAAAGATTTCGAGTCTGATCCAAACGATAAACAAAAAAAATTCATAACAGTTGCATATCCATACCCAAACTCTCCACAGCATATAGGACATGGTAGAACTTACACCCTAGCTGATGTCCATTCAAGATACTATAGAATGAAAGGATTCAATGTTTTGTTTCCAATGGGATTTCATTATACTGGTACACCGATTCTTGGAATGTCAAAGAGAGTTCAAGCTAACGATGTGGAATTAATTAAAGCATTCAAAACATTGTATAATGTTCCAGAGGAAAAAATTAAAGAATTTGTAGATCCTGTAAAAATTGCAGATTACTTTCATGAAGAGATCAAATCTGGAATGATCGAGATGGGATTTTCAATTGATTGGAGAAGAGAATTTACGACAATAATTCCTGCATATCAAAAATTTATTGAATGGCAATTTAGAACACTCAAAGAGAAAAATCTCATTGTTCAAGGCAATCACCCGGTTGGTTGGTGTCCAAATGATCAAAATCCAGTCTCTCAACATGATACATTAGGAGATGTAGAACCAGATTTTACAGAATATATCATAATCAAATTTTCCATAGACAATGAAATTATTCCTGTTGCAACTCTTCGCCCAGAGACATTATTTGGAGTAACAAATCTTTGGATTAATCCTGAAATAATATATAAAAAAGCCAAGGTTAATGATGAAATATGGCTCATCAGTTCTGAATGTGCACATAAACTTTCGTTTTTGAACAAAACTGTAGAAATTATTGGTGATGTCAAAGGTTCTGAATTGATTGGGAAAAATGTAACAAGCCCAATTAATGAAGAAGAGTTTTTGATTATACCTGCCTCATTCGTTTCTCCAAATACAGGCACTGGTATTGTTATGTCAGTTCCCGCACACGCACCATATGATTACCAAGCATTAGAAGACATCAAAAATGGGTATACAAAAGAAATACCAGACTCTATACAGGACCAAGTTAAACAAATTGAGCCTGTTTCAATAATTTCAACTGAAGGTCTAGGAGAAATTCCAGCTGCAGATGTAATCAAAAGAATGAATATTACAAATCAGGATGAACCTAAATTGGAGGATGCGACAAAGGAGATTTATTCAAAGGAATATTATGAAGGTAAACTAAATGATAATACAGATACTTTCTCTGGAAAACGGGTTTCGTTTGTTAAAGATGAGATAAAAGATTGGATTTCTAAATCTGGCAAATCAGATATAATTTTAGAATTAACAAATGCTCCAGTTAAATGCAGATGTGGAAGCGAATGTGTTGTGAAAATGTTAAACAATCAATGGTTTTTAGATTATGCCAATAAAGATTGGAAACAAAATGCACATGATTGCTTTGAGTCAATGGATATTTTACCTAATGAAATTCGTTCAGAGTTTTTTAATGTTCTAGACTGGCTTAGAGAACGTGCATGCGCGAGACAACATGGATTAGGAACTAGAGTTCCTTGGGATAATGAGTGGTTGGTGGAAAGTCTTGCAGACTCTGTAATTTACATGTCATTTTATATAATCTCAAAATTTGTCAATTCTAAAGAAATTTTCGCAGAAAACATGACGGATGACTTTTTTGAATACATATTTTACGGAAAAGGTGATGCTGATTCTCTTGCACAAAAAACTAAGATAAGCACTGAGAAACTTGATGAGATTAGAAAGGAGTTTTTATATTTTTATCCTGTTGATTCAAGGCATTCTGGCAGAGATTTAGTTCCTAACCATCTTACATTTTTTGTTCTAAATCATGTTGCGTTGTTTCCACAGGAAAATTGGCCAAAAGAGATTGTAGTCAATGGTTCTGTTTTGATGGATGGAAAAAAGATGTCTAAATCTATGGGAAACATAATCCCTTTACGTGATGCAGTCAAAAAATATGGAGCAGATCCAATTAGACTTTCAATATTGATTTCGGCTGAATTACTACAGGATGCAGATTTTAATATAGAATCAGTCACGGGTATCAAAAATAAGTTAGAAAATATATTAGAAGAGTGTAAAAAATTTAAAAAATCAGAGTTTACTCCTACCACAGCAGAGGATATATGGATTCTGAATAGATTATCAAATTTGATTTCAGATGTTACTGTTTCCATGGACAAAATGCGTCTACGTGAGGCACTACACCATATTCTTTATGGGTTTGATTCTGAGCTGCAGTGGTATCTAAAAAGAACTACTGCAAAGAAAAGAAATGATATCTCTGGACTGATGCATAAAATATTATCGACACGTGTTTCAATGCTTTCTCCTTTTGCCCCACATATTACCGAAGAAATGTGGGAACAACTAGGTAATACAGAAACAGTATCAAAATCTACGTGGCCAATACCAGAAACTCAAGAAAACAATGCTGCAGTTCAGACAGAAAGCTTACTAAGTTCTACAATGAATGATATTGCAAATATCATCAAAGTAACTAAGATTTCACCACAGAAGATTGTGATTTATACAGCAGACGCCTGGAAGTCAAAGGCATATCATCAAATCTTAAAGAATGTTAATTCTGGCCAAACAAACATTGGTACAATAATTAAAGAGTTAATCGCTGGGAAAGAAACTGAGCAGGTAAAAAAAGATCCAGACTTTGTCAAAAAGACACTTAAAGATATCTTATCAGAACCAACTGAACTAAGAGATGCAAAGATGAGTGCTGGAGAAATTGATGAGAAGGCATCAATTTCATTAGAGTTGACATCTCTAATTGAGAATGACTATGGAATTAAATTGCAAGTGTTTTCTGAAAGTGACTCTAACAAATATGATCCAAAAAACAAAGCACGTATGGCTAGACCATTCAAGCCAGCAATTTTAATCGAATGAGAACAAGAATCGTATTTATGTAGTCAGAATCAACATACGACAGATGAAAATCGCTGTAATGGGAATGGGTGTAGCTGGAAGCTATCTGGTGGCTAGACTAAAAAATTCTGAACATGAAGTAGTTGGATATGAAAGAATGGTTGAAGAAAGACATGATTCAATATGTGCATGGGGAACAATAAAAAAAGAATTAGACGAATTTTGTAAGAAGACAGGTAGAAATTTTGATGATTTTCTGGTTCACAACGGAAAAGAGATGCATGTCAAAATGAATAATGATGTAAAATTTGATATTGGTTTGAAAGGACTTTGTACGTATAATAAATTAGGATTGATTAAAGATTTCATAAAAGATTCTAATGTGATTTATGGCGAAGCACCACCATTAGAGGAGCTAGAAAAAGAATATGATATGATCGTTGATTGCACCGGATTTCATAGGGTTTATCTACCAAAAATGGAACAAGACTTCTTTTTACCAACGTATGAGTATAAAGTCGAATACGAAAAGGGAGTACCGTTTGATGATTTTTACATTGAGCCATTTCCAGGCATGTCAGGATACTTTTGGTACTTTCCAATGGGAGAAAATTTTGCACACATTGGTGCAGGTGATTACAATAAAAACCACGTTAAAGCAACTGATGAATTTCTAAAAAAACATGGAGGAAAAATAATTGCAACTAAGGGACGCCCAATTAGATTGGCAACCCCAGATAGATGTAAACCATATTACTCTGGAAAAGTAGTTGGTGTTGGAGAATCAATTGGAACAGTATATGCGTTATTAGGTGAAGGAATTATTCCATCCATGCAATGTGTTGATATTTTCTTAGAAAATATGCATGACTTCAAAGCATATGAAAAAGCAGTTGAAAAGCATTACAAAGTTTATGCTAAAGTATTTAATTTTGTAAGAGCAAAGATTCATCATGATTTCAGTTTCTTAAAAGCACTACCAGACTTTATATCAATATTCAGATACATGAAAAAGAATGAAGACAGGTTTGGTATGCATATTAAAATGGCAGATTTAATGAAAGTTGCAAAAGCCTAGTTCATACTTAGAGACCCAAAACCATCTTTTAACGTTCTGCCTGATTTCATATTATACTCATAAATTGTCATAGCGTACTCTTCTAGAATTTCTTTCATAGAATCAAGAGATTTATCTAGATAAAATCCTGGACAATCTCCTGTAAACTGGAAAGTTGCATGAACTCGTGCACGACCTTTGTCATTTTGAGCCCACGTTGAAAATGGATAAAGATAGCAAACACTTGGGCGATCTGGATGAATCCCACAAGCTCCTTCATCGTCTAAAAATCTGCATTTCATATGAGTTCCATCGTCAGATTCAGTTTCGTCTTCTTTCCTTTTGAGATTAATGTTTGTCATAACTGATATTCCACCAGAAGGAGTTGGTTCTTCATGTGTTGCAATCAATGTTTCTTTGTTAATGAACTCTGATGTTTTTTGATATTTCAAACCTGATCCAATCTGAATGAGATCATCTGACGTTAAGGGTAATCTTCCTTGTCTATTACAACAATTGTGACAATCAGGCCAGAAGCATTTCCATAAAATATACTTGTTTTCTTTTGGTAAAAATGGAATGTGAAATACAACATTCTTGACTTTCAGTGTAAAATCAGATATCTGGGTGATTTTTCCTAGCATAAAATCTTGGATTATTGGATCTAAGTCCCAATCTTTTTTTAGTAATTCAAGTGATTTTTCAATTTCATCGAATGACATCTATTGAGTTATAACCCATTTTTTTGATATTATAATGTTGAGTGAGAAGGGGAAGTATGCATCAGCGACAGAAAATAGAAGATTTGTATGGAAAGAAGTAGTATGGCCCTTAATTTTAGAAAATTATGACGTTTCGTTTACATTGAAACAATACCAAAGAAAACGAGATGAAATCTGCCAAAAATTCAATGTGTCGATCTCAACACTATCAAGAGGACTTGCATCGCTGATACAAAAAGAGCTACTTCTAAAAGAAAATGAGGTCTATTCAATACATTATAGATTGATTGCATACATGAGGTTAAGGGCTGAATGTGATTATGGCACTG
>CAZMBA010000004.1:0-11891 GCA_964564665.1 uncultured Candidatus Nitrosopelagicus sp.
GTCTTTCTTGCTGCTATACTTCCAACCTTAGCACCTGGTGGTGCATTACGAGAAACGGTAGAGCTCTGTCCTACATGTTGATGTCTTCCTCCACCATGTGGATGAACATATGCAGCTTGTGCTACACCCCTAACAATTGGATATTTGTGACCTTTTGATCTGAATCTTCTCCATGCAACACCTGCTCTCATCAATGGTCTATCTTTAACACCACCGCCAGCAAGTGTTCCAATCATTGCTCTATTTTTTGGATTTAATGTGGTAAACTTGCCAGATGCTAATTTCAAAACAACGCCATTATCTGTATGTGAAAATACAGTTGCGTTTCCTCCAGCAGATTTAATCAATGCTCCACCGTCACCAAATTGTTTTTCAACATTACAAACAGTAGATCCGTCAGGAATATTCTGGATACTGATCACATTCCCATCTTTGATTTCAGAGGCAAGACCAAAATTAATTTTTGAGCCAACTTTTGTGCCAAGAGTAGCTGGAATAAAAGAGATTGATCCATCCTTGAATCTTACTTTAGATAATGGAACATCTCGTCCAGTTTCATGAACAAGGTCAATAATCTCACCTTCATGGCTGTCATCTAATTCAAAACTTGGGTATTTTGCTGGTTTTAATTTGCCAGTGACTGCAGCTCTAAATTGCATGCCTCCACGTCCACGCCTCCTTACTAGTGGTCTTTTACCCATTGTACTCGATTTGGCCTCAGATCATGATTTTAAGCTTGTGATCAATCTTTTTCGGATCACAATCATAATACGTAATATATAAAAAAAGAACAAAGTGAGATAACATATGAGCGAAAGTGGATTATCCCTTAAAGTCTTGGAGGCATATACCAGAGATGTTGGTAGAGGTGTAGCTAGAATTGATTATGATTCTATGGATAATCTAAATGCCTCAACTGGTGACGTTATTGAATTAAAGGGAAAAAGAAGAACTGTTGCAAAATGTCTTCCACTTTATCCTTCTGATGAGGGTAAAGGAATTATTAGAATTGACGGATTAGGTAGAAACAACTCTGGTATTGCTATTGGTGATGCAATAACTGTAAAAAAGATCAAAGCAGTGCCAGCAGAAAAAGTTGTAGTTGCTCCACTTGAAGCTATTCCACCGATTGATGAAAGATATCTTGCCGATGCACTAGAAAGCGTTCCTTTGATTAAAGGTGATAATGTAATGGTACCATATTTTGGCGGTCGGTTGACTTTTCAAGTAATAGGTGTTACACCTGCTGCAGATGCTGTCCTAGTTACACAAAAAACAGTATTCCATATTGCAGAAAAAGGTGAAACACTCAGAGGAGTTCCGCAGGTAACCTATGAAGACATTGGTGGAATAAGAGACGAAATAAAGAAAGTTCGTGAAATGATAGAGCTTCCATTACGTCATCCGGAGATATTTGAGAAGTTAGGTATTGAAGCACCAAAGGGTGTAATGTTGTATGGTCCACCAGGTACTGGAAAGACACTTTTGGCAAAAGCTGTTGCAAATGAAAGTAATGCACATTTCATTAGTATATCTGGACCAGAGATAATGAGCAAGTTCTATGGTGAGAGTGAAGCAAGACTTAGAGAAATTTTCAAAGAGGCTAGAGAAAAAGCACCATCAATCATATTCGTTGATGAAATTGATTCTATTGCACCAAAAAGGGAAGAAGTAACGGGCGAGGTAGAAAGAAGAGTTGTTTCACAGATGCTATCCTTAATGGATGGATTAGAAGCCAGAGGAAAAGTCATTGTCATTTCTGCTACAAATAGACCTAATGCAATTGATCCTGCTCTAAGAAGACCAGGTAGGTTTGATAGAGAGATTGAGATTAAAGTTCCCGATAAGAAAGGCAGACAGGAAATTTTACAAATTCACACAAGAAATATGCCTTTAGCTGGAGATGATCATGAATCACCTGTAGTTATTGATAAAATTGCTGCAGTAAGTCACGGATATGTTGGTGCTGATTTGGAATACTTGTGTAAAGAAGCAGCAATGAAATGTCTCAGAAGGCTGTTACCAGAATTAAACTTGGAAGAAGAAAAAATACCACCAGAAACACTTGATAAACTAATTGTAAATTCTGATGATTTCAGAAAGGCCCTAGTTGAAGTGACACCGTCAGGAATGAGGGAAGTTTTCATTGAAAATCCAGATGTTAAATGGGAAGAAGTCGGTGGCCTAGCAGAAGTAAAGCGAGAATTGATGGAGGCAGTAGAATGGCCTATGAAATATCCAGAATTATATGATAAATTGGGTCACAAAATGCCAAGAGGCATTCTTTTGCATGGACCTAGTGGAACTGGAAAAACATTGATGGCAAAGGCAGTTGCGACACAAAGTGAGGCAAACTTTGTTTCTGTACGCGGTCCTGAGTTGCTATCCAAATGGGTCGGAGAATCAGAAAGAGGAATTAGAGAAATTTTCAAGCGAGCAAGACAATCAGCACCTTGTGTAATTTTCTTTGATGAAATTGATTCTATTGCACCAATTAGAGGAGCAGGTGGAGAGACAGCTGTTACTGAGAGAGTTGTTAGCCAATTGCTTACTGAACTAGATGGTATGGAAAACATGCACGGAGTTGTAGTATTAGCAGCTACAAATAGGGCTGATATGATTGATCCAGCACTACTTCGACCAGGCCGATTTGATAAAATTATCCAAATTCCACTACCTGACAAAGAGAGTAGAAATAGCATATTGAAGATAAATTGTGAGGATATCCCTATAGCTGATCCAAAAGGCGCTGATAAAATTGACTATGAAAAACTGGCTGAGATGACTGATGGTCTAAGTGGCGCAGATGTCGCATCTATTGCAAATACTGCAGTATCATTAGTAGTTCATGAGCATCTTGACAGTGCTCCTGATGCTAAAGAAATCACAGAAAAAGCTTCCAAAGCCATAGTTACAATGAAGCACTTTGAGGAGGCTGTTAAAAAAGTCAGAGAGCAAAAGGATCTAAAGATTGGCGAAAAAGTGGTTGCCTCTTACTACAGGTAGTTTTAATAAAATAATCAGTTAATTCTCATTAAATGTCTGAACTAAAAGGCTACTAAGGAAAATCTCTTGATTACCTAAATCAGAAAAATGTTAGTGTTGGAGATTCAATAAAAGTTATTTCGGATTTAACATATGCTGGAATCCTTATGCCTCGATACGAGACAAGTGAGGATTCTCACATTGTGTTAAAACTGAAAAGTGGATACAACATTGGAATTGAGCTAGATAAAATTAAGGATGTTGAAAAAATATCATCACCTGAAGAAAAGAGAGAGGAAAGTAGTGTCAAGGAAGCAGATTCATCACTACCAAAAATTCTTTTACTTTCAACTGGTGGAACCATTGCAAGTAAAGTTGATTATAGAACAGGTGCAGTAACTCCTGCATTAACTGCATCTGATCTTAATGACGCTGTTCCAGAAATTGGAAATATTGCAAATATAGATGCTGAAGTATTATTCTCTGAATATTCTGAGAATCTACAACCTGAACATTGGGTTGAAACTGCAAAGAAGATTGAAAGTGTTGCAAACCTAGACTACAAGGGTGTTATCGTTGCACATGGAACCGATACAATGCATTATAGTTCTGCATTCTTGTCATTTGCACTTTCAGGATTAAAAATTCCAGTTGTATTCGTAGGTTCACAAAGATCGTCAGATAGGCCATCATCAGATGCTGCCTCTAATCTTATTGCTGCAGCAAGGTTCATTGCAATGACAGATGTAAATGGCGTATATGTTGTGATGCACCATAATGAAAGTGATGAAACAATCTCGTGTCACATCGGAACAAGAGTTAGGAAAAATCATGCAAGTAAAAGAAGTGCGTTTGAAACGATAGGAAATGATCCAGCGTTCCTAATTTTAGATGAGAAAATCATAAAAAATGTAGAAAATGAATTTTTCAAGGAGACGTTTAATCCCAGACTTGGCATAGATACAAGAGTAGCACTAGTAAAATATCATCCAGGGTATGAACCAAAACAAATAGACGCTCTTATTGATTTAGGTTTTAAAGCAATAATTTTTGAAGGGACTGGACTTGGTCATGTTGGTAAAACAATGTACAGTGCTATAAAAAAAGCAAGTGACCATGGTTTGTTTTTGGGTATGACATCTCAATGCATTGATGGTCGAGTTAGAATGACAGTCTATGAGAGTGGAAGAGATTTGCTAGAATTAGGAATCGTTCCTTTAGAAAATATGATTCCAGAAGTAGCATTGGTAAAAACAATGTGGGCATTAGGTAATTCTGAAGATAACAATGGTCTTAAAAAATTACTCTTAGAAAATATTTCGTCAGAATTTTCTTAATGTGTTTGAAGATGGCTGAATTAAAAATAGATGAAATTGGTTTGAAAGTTGGATTAGAAATTCATCAACAGCTAGACACTGGAAAGAAATTATTTTGCAATTGTAGATCAGTTGAAGATGATGAGTATACTGACAAATTTAGTAGAAAATTAAGAGCAACAAAAAGTGAACTGGGAAAGATTGATCCAGCTGCACTTTTTGAAGATACGAAATCAAAAACAATCGTCTATTATGCTAATCCGAATAGTAGTTGTTTGGTAGAAAAAGATGAAGAACCACCACATGACTTGGATCACGATGCCAAAGATACTGCATTATTAATTGGATCCGCATTAGATTCAAACATTTTTAGCGAAATACATGTCATGCGAAAAACAGTAGTTGATGGTTCAAACACATCTGGATTCCAAAGAACTATGCTTATTGCGCAAGGTGGTCATGTAGAAGTTGAAGGCAAACAAGTTGGTGTTCAGTCTATATGCTTGGAAGAAGACGCCGCAAAAATAATCAAGGATGAAGACAATAAGAGATTTTTCAGTCTGGATCGCTTGGGGGTACCGCTGGTTGAGATCGCTTTAGAGCCAGTATCTGATAGTCCAAAGACTGTAAGAAATATTGCATTATCACTTGGAAGACTATTAAGAGTAACAAAAAGAGTTGCTAGAGGTATTGGTACAATACGTCAGGATGTTAATATCTCAATCGACGGTGGTGGAATTATAGAAGTAAAAGGTGTACAACAGTTAGATCAGCTTGAAAAGATCATAGAGTTTGAAGCAACCCGTCAACATGGTTTAAAGATAATTTCTGACAAGATCAAAGAGAAAGAAATTGCCTTGGAGGCGATTGATAAAATCAGTGATGTTTTTCCCGTTACTGAGTTACTAAAAGACTGTAATTCAAAAATCATTAAAGATTCACTGCAAAACAAAAATCAGATCAAGGCAATTAGAATGAAAAAATTTGAAGGATTAATTGGATTTGAACCTTATCCTGATATCAGGCTTGGAAAAGAAATTGGACAGTTAGTTAGGTTCTTTGGAATAGGAGGAGTCTTTCATTCTGATGAACTTCCAAACTATGGAATTGATGATAGCGATATTTACAAGATAAGAAATCTCTTGACGTTAGATGAAAATGATGCATTTCTAATCATTGCTGGAAAGATTCCATCGCTTGATTTTGCAGTTGAATCAATCATAAACAGAATTAATGATGCTAGGAATGGGCCACCGGCTGAAACAAGAGCTGCCACTTCAACTGGTGAAACAGTTTTTCTAAGACCAAGACCTGGTGCGTCAAGAATGTATCCAGAAACTGACATCCCAACTATACAAATTACAAAAGATGAAATAGATCTTGCTAAATCTAAAGTTCCAAAACCGTGGGCCGAATCACTTTTAGATATTCAAAATAAATATAAAATCAATGCTCAGCTATCAGAACAGATATTTGATTCTGAATATTTTACCTTGTTTGAAAAAATTTGTGGTGATGGAAAGAGTTCCCCTAATTTTGTTGCATCAGTATTATGCTCGACTATAACAAATCTACAAAGAAAAGGTCTTAACGCTAAACTTCTGAAACCTGATGAAATATCTAATACATTTGAATTGCTAAAGAAAAAAGAAATCACTAAAGAATCTATAGAGATAGTGTTTGAACAGATAATGTCTGGAAAGGTATTAACTGCATTAGATGCAGTTGAAAAAGCCTCAATTACTCAATTGAGTCAATCTGATCTAGAAAAAATTCTAGATGAAATTATTGAAAAAAATTATGATAAAATCAAAGAAGATGGTATGCGCTCAGTGAGTGCTATAATGGGTGTAGTGATGAAAGAGGTGAGAGGAAAAACTTCTGGTAGTTTGGTAAACGAGCTTACAACTAAAAAGATTAAAGCTATAATAAAATAGAAAAAACTAGTGTGTTACTAGTTATTTGGTAAGAAATTGGCTAAGATGTGCCTTTTCTTTTACCAGTTCCTCTTCCAGTTACTCTTGTTCTGCCTTTAGCAGATGCCTTCTTAGGAGCTGCAGTTAATTTCCTTCTTCCAGTTCCTCTTCCAGTAGAGATTGTCCTATTACCAGCTGCTTTTCTTCTCTTTTCTTGATATTCTCTATAGGAATCACCAGAAAAGCTTGATTTTTTGCTAGTGTCTGTTTTTCTCTTAGTTGTGCCTCTGCCACTGACTCTAGTTACTTTTGCCATGCAAATTATCAAATCTACACTGTTTTAAAGTTGTTCATAACACAATTCCGAGATATTAATGCGGGAGGTGGGATTTGAACCCACGAACTCCTAGGAGATAAGGATCTGAACCTTATGCCGTTGACCAGGCTGGGCGACCCCCGCAACACTGTTTTGAATTTTCTAGAATAAGTTCGTTATTAGGAAAATTGAAATTGTGGATGGTCATCAGAGCAATATGCCATTTTGGGAAGTATATCTAGATGATATGAAGCAGATCCTTGGACGATATAATCAAAAATACTATTCAGAGGCAAAAATAGGTGAAATTGTTAAAATTGTTTACGATAATCTTGTCCGTGAAGGACATGATCTTGTTATAAGAGATTCAGAAGAGAAGGACTAATCTGATTCTTCAAATTGGTTTAAGAGATTTTTTTGATCTTTCGATATTTTTTTGGGGATTTCAACTACAACACGAACGTATTGATCACCGCGTCGGCGTGAGTTTTGCCCGGGTAATCCTTTCCCTTTAAGCCTTAAAATAGAATTTGGCTGTGTGCCAGATTCAATCTTTAATTTTTCCGTATCTTCCAGAGTTTTCACTTGAATTTCAGTACCAAGTGTTGCATCAATCATTGAAATGTTGGCATCGGAATAAATATCAACACCATCTCTTCTAAAGTGTGGATGCTCCTGTACTCTAACACGAACTATAAGATCACCACTCTCGCCATTAGGAATTGACTCACCTTCTCCATGCATTACATAATCACCATTATCAATTCCAGCTGGAAGTTGAAATGAAATATGTTTTGTTCCCTTTACTTTACCTCCAGTACATTTTTTACATGGTTTTTCAATAATTTGGCCCTCCCCTCTACACTTTCCACACGGTTTAACAGTAACGAATGTGGAAAATCCCATTTTTCTGCCAACTCTAACTTGGCCCTGACCGTTACAATCACCACATTTAGATTTTGAAGTCCCTGGTTGACAGCCTGTTCCATTACAGTCAGGACAGTCTACATGTTTTTGCAGATCAAGTTCAATTTGTTTTCCATGTAAAACATCTTCTAAGCTTACAGATGTTTCATACAACATGTCAGATCCTCTCTGTCTTCCAAAATTACCAAATCCACCTCCGCCAAACAAATTCTCAAAAATTGATTCGAATCCACCAGAACTTCTTCTTCCTTGACCACCAAACAGATCATTGAAAACATCATTAAAGTTTCCACCTGCGCCTCTGAAAATGTCTTCAGTTGAGTATCTTCCATCTACCCCTGCGTGCCCGTGTTGATCATATAGCTGCCTTTTTGATGTATCAGACAATACAGCATAAGCTTCAGAGATTTCTTTGAAATGTTCTTGTGCATCCGAAGATTTGTTCCTATCTGGATGAAATTTCAAAGCTAGTTTTCTATACTGTGATTTTATCTCATCAGAAGAGGCTGATTTTGAGACTCCTAAAACCTCATAATAATCACGTTTCGCACTCATGAATAATCAATAATTATGTAGCTGGATTATGTACTTTAGGGATTTTCAGATTTTTGCTCTGAACTGTTTGATTCTGGTTGTTCTTTATCATTATTCTCTTGGTTAGACTGTTGCTCATTATTTTGCTGGCTTTCATTTGATTGTTGGTCTTCTCCAGGTGGAGGAGCAGAGTTCTTGTATAATTCAGTTGTAACCTCATTTACTATGGCCTTTAATGCATCTAGTTTTGTTTTGATTTGTTCGCCATTCTGAGTTAGAGAGTCTTTGAGTTCTTTTATTGCATCTGTTATCTTAATTCCTTGTTCTTGTGGTATCTTATCTTTAAGATCCTGGCTGACTAGCTTCTCAGTACTATAGATGAAACTTTCTGCTTCATTCTTTACATCAACATTTTCTTTCTTCTTTTTATCCTCTTCGGCAAATTTTTCTGCATCCTCTTTCATTTTTTCAACTTCTACTTCAGTCATTTTTGATGATGATTCAATTGTAATTTTTGCATCTTTTCCCGTTCCGAGATCTTTGGCAGTCACATTAATTATTCCATTAGCGTCTATGTCAAACTTGACATTAATCTGTGGTACACCACGTGGTGCAGGTGGGATTTCTGTTAGATTAAAACTCCCTAATGAAATGTTATCTGCCACCATTGGTCTTTCGCCTTGAACAACATTAATTGTGACTGCAGTTTGACTATCTGCAGCAGTTGTGAATGTCTTGTCCTTAGAGGTAGGAATTGTAGTGTTTCTTTCTATGATTGGTTCTCTAACTCCACCAAGTGTCTCTATGCCCAAAGTTAATGGTGTTACATCTAATAATACAATGTCACTTGTTACATCTCCAGCAAAAATACCAGCCTGAACTGCCGCACCAAACGCTACTGCTTCCATTGGATCTACTCCTGACTCTGGTTCTTGTCCAACTGCGTTAGCAACAAATTTTCTTACAATTGGCATTCTTGTTGGGCCACCAATTAGAACAATCTTTGTAATGTCGGTTTTAGAAATTTTTGCATCTTCAATCGCCTTATCGACTGAAGATTGACATCTTTCTACAATAGAGTTAACCAGATCCTCTAATTTTGCTCTTGTTAAAACTAATTGTAAATTTTTAGCGCCAGAAGAATCCTGGGCAATGAATGGTAAATTGATTTCAGTTTCCATAACAGTAGACAATTCAATTTTGGCTTTTTCTCCAGCTTCTTTGATTCTAGTCATTGCAGTACTGTCTGTTGAAAGATCAATTCCTTCTTTTTTCCTGAAATCGTCAACAACATAATCAATTATGGCTTTATCCATATCAGAACCACCAAGTTGTGTATCACCAGAAGTACTCATTACTTCAAAGACACCACCTCCCATCTCCATGATTGTAACATCTAATGTTCCACCTCCAAAATCAAAGACCAAAATCTTCATGTCTTGTTTATTTTTGTCTAAACCAAATGCTAGTGATGCGGCGGTTGGCTCATTAATTATCCTAACCACATCTAATCCAGCAATTGTACCTGCATCTTTTGTGGCTTGACGTTGATTATCATCAAAATATGCTGGAACTGTAATTACTGCCTTGGTGATAGAATCACCAGTGAATGCCTCAGCGTCTCTTTTAATTTTCTGAAGTATGAATGCAGAGATTTGTTGAGGTTTGTAGTCTTTTCCCTGAATTTTATATAAAAAATCAGTTCCCATCTTTCTCTTTGCTTCTCTAATCGTATTCTCAGGATTTGTAACTGCTTGTCGTCTAGCTGGCTCGCCAACTAAAAGATCACCGTCTTTTGAGAAGGCTACGATTGATGGAAATGCCTTACCAGCTACGGTTGTACCCTCAGCTGCTGGTATCAAGGTGGGTTTTCCGCCTTGAATAACGGAAGCTGCTGAATTACTGGTTCCTAGATCAATTCCAATTATTTTTTCTGCCATTTTACTCATTCACGTTTTTTTTTCAATTTATCTTTTCGGTTTTTTTGATACAATAACTTTCGACGGTCTTATTACCTCCTCACGAGAAATATAGCCTTTTGCAATTTCTTGCGTAATAGTCCCATCATCAAATGAATCGTCCTCTATGATAGACACTGCCTCATGAAGCCTTGGATCAAAAATCTCACCTATGGCATCAATAACTTTAATGTTATTTTCAGATAGCAATGCATCCATATTTTTTATAACAGCTTCGAGACCTTCAGTATTAATACCATCACTTGTTAGTGCTGACTTGGCTCGTAGAAAATCCTCATAAATTCCAATGAAATTAAGCATTAGTTGATTTGTTTGTAACCTAACTTTCTGTGATATTTCGTTTTGACTTCTTCGTTCTAGATTCTGGTAATCAGCCAATGCCCGTTGTAATTTGTCTTCACACGGGGATGATTCGTCTTCATTATCACCAACAACCTCAGTTTCTTTTTCTATAGTTTCTTCTTCGGTTGTAGTTTCTACTGTAGAATTATCATCATTATCAATTACATTATTTTGAGTTTCTTCTTCCATCTGAAAATTAAATCCTATAATAATATTTTAATGTACAACCTGACATAGGGGATTTGCTTTAATTATAATAAATTCCTGGTCTTTTTTTATTTTAGAAACATAGTCAAAGTCTGATTTTGAGCAAGCAACAATGATGGTTGTCTTTTCATCTTGAAATATATCAAATGAACTTTCAATTGATTCAACATCACCAATGTAATCTTTTAGCTTTGTAATGAGCTCCTCTAATTTTTCATGTTTTTCTCCTTTCATTTCATATTTATCTAATGACCAAAGAAGAAGAATTTTAGTTCGGCTAGCCTTTAACTCATTTCTTTTCAAGACTAATCGTATTTCATCAATTAATTTTTTGATGTATCCGTCCACGCCTTTTAAGCTTCCATTAATCAAGTATGTTAGTGAACTAGCACCTTCAAATGAATTTCCTAATGAACGTAAATCAAACAAATCTTCAATCATGTTATCTAGATAAATCTCATTTAGTTCATTTGTGTTAAGATCTGATTTTATATTTCTGTCCTTTGCGAATTTGCATACTTCTAAGATGCAAGTGGTATTCAAAAAACGCTTTAAAACATTAATTGCGTGTAGGTGCTCTGCGGTACTAATTGATACAAATTTAGTATTTTTTTCTAGCGGGAGCAGACTAGATAATTTTTCATCTGTTTTTCCATTATGTGAGCCAATAATTGTTTGCTTATAGTTTGAAATGGGGTAGTAAAAATATGAAATGGTCTTACCTGTTCTATATCCTGTAACATGTTCGAGTAATGATATATTTTCACTGTTTCCACCAAATCCTGTTCCAAGGCAATTGATGATACTAGAGCCTTTTTTTACATTTGATACCGCATCCTTAAATTTAGAATTTAGTTCTGTTTTGATATCCTGACCAGTTTTCCTTATTCTTGGCGCAAAAAACAGAATTTGTGCTTTAGAAACAGCAACGTCTATTGGAGTCATGGGTAATATTGGTTGGTCATCTTTTAGTGCTCTAAAATTAGGATATGTCTTTGCGATATCTGGTTTTATTGTAATGGCAGATGGTGTTGATTCATCAATAATTTGTACGTCTTGCCCATTTAACGCAATCTTGCAAGCTAAATCATAACCTTCAGTGCTAAGCCCAAAAATAACAACTTTTGAATTCATATTAACCACTAGTGCTAGTAGCAAGACTAAGAAATACTTATTGCAGTTATCTATGAAGTGCTAATGCTTGAAAATCTGGTTTGATATTCTGACGCCAAAACAATACTTGTTTTTTGAATATTTCATTCAAAAACTTAGAAAACAGCACAAAATTTTTGCAACATCAAGAAGATATCAACAAATTAACGATATTGTGAAATTCGGGTCAATAAATCCCGTATTGATAGGAAAACAT
>CAZMBA010000005.1:0-4455 GCA_964564665.1 uncultured Candidatus Nitrosopelagicus sp.
ATTTTCATTTCTTGGTATCCAATTAATTGTCAGATTTGAAAATTTAGCAATTAGTGACCACGCTTCACGTGCCAAAGAACGTAATTGTTCGTTATTTATGGCAAAATCATGGTTTAGTTGTGAAACTGTATTTTTTGAATCACTGTAAATAATTATTTTATCATTGGAGTTTTCATATTTTTTTAATGCAGAAATTATTGCAAGATATTCAGCCTGATTATTTGTGATTTCAGGTTTTTCTTCAAAAAATGATTCACCAGTTTCTTTTACAAAAAAACCATATCCGGATTTTTTTCCACCAGAACCATCGACGTAAATGTTTGTTACCATATTATTTCTCTAATCTATGCAACAGTGCTCTGAAAATGAATGGAAACACTGTGGTAATTTCTCCATGAATTGTTGTTTGCTTTGCATTTTGTGTGACTTTTCCCCATGAAATTGCTTCTTTAACCAAAGCACCACTAGAGCTTCCATCAAATTCCTGTGCTGTTGTTACATAAACTGCATAATCTAATCCATCACGATACTGATTCCACCATAATGCATGATGTTTCGGAATACCACCTCCTAAAAGCAGTGCACCGGATTCCTTTGCTTTAAAAACTAAACCTGAAATAAAATTTGCATCGTCGATAAGATTTAATTTAAAATCTGGATGTTTCTGTGAAAACAACCAAATCTGACTTCCTACAGCACCGTCCATTATTCCGGGTACGATTACTTTAATTTCATTTTTGTATGCCCAGTAAAGAAATGAGTCTTCTCCCATGATTTTACCAAGTTCCTTGGTGATATCTGCAGTTGACATTTCCTTCTTTCCGCTTTTGTAGACATCTTCTAAAACACTTTGAACTTTTTCTTCAATTATAGGACCATAACTTTCTAACGGTACAATTATGTTTCCAAGCCTATGCATGTCTTGATCTGCAAGTGTTTTATCATCCATAGAGAATGAACCTTCTTTGTAGTTTGAAAAATGTCTTGCAATATCATGATCTAATGCACCACACGTTGTAAAAACAACGTCAAACCATTTTTTTTTAATCATATCTTTGACTATACCGCGAAATCCAGTAGAAATTATAGCACCAATAAAAGATAAAAATTTGAGACAGTCTTGTTTTTCAATCATTGTGGAAAGTATATCCAAGCCCTCAGCAATGTTTCTAGATTCAAAACCACCAGATTGTTCCATTTCTTGGAAGATTTTATTGATGTCAGAGTCCTTGTTGATTGATATGTCTTTTACAGGTCGTCCAGGTTCTATCATGTTCAAAACAAGTTATTATCTCATTTAATGCTTCGGTTATTCTAATTTTGAAATACGTAATTTGCCTTAAACATAAAAATATTAATCTAAATTTATTTCTGATTTTTTTAATAGGTCTGCAAATTTATCTGGAACATTAACGGCAGAATCTTGAAGAGATTTATAGTATTTGTCTAGTTTTTTGTATAGTCTTTTTGGTTTTCTTGGTTCTTCATTACTTAATGCATACAATGCTAAAATAGGAAATGCTATTGTTGCATCCGTATAAACTGTAATAAGATCTTCATGAGAATCATGTACCTTTCCCCAACTTTTTCCTTCCTGAAGTGTTGCACCAGATAGTCCACCAGTATCAGGTCTAGCATCAGTTATCTGAATTATGTAATCTTGACCGCCATGTTCTTTTCTAAGAATCTGATCTAGCAGTGGACCTGTTTGCTGTGCAGTATTTTTTGGCACACCGCCACCTAATTCCAAAATACCAGATTTTTTTGAATTATACACAATTGCTGCCTGTTCTATTATTTCCCTTACAAAATCAAGATTATATTGTTGATTTTTTAATCTATGAATTACCAAGTTTAATGCTAATGATGAATCCTTTAGTGTTGAGATATAGACTGGAACATCAAGGTCGTATGCAGTTGCAACAAAACTTCTTTCTGGGTATTTTGCCTTTTGTTTCGTTATACTACCTAAAACATTACAAAATTCAGCAGTTGTAAATGGTTTATCAACAATTTTATCCCGAAAAATTTTCTGAATTACCTGATCTTCCATTTCTAATGTTTCATAAAATTTTAGATAAACATCACGAATGCGTACAATTTCTTTATCATATAGAATATTGTCATCCACTTCAAAATGTCCCTGTTTTATAGGAAAACCCCATGCGAAGTGATCTTCATGGTATACATTTGCGCCAGTAGTTACAATCCAGTCAACAAATCCTTTGTCTAATAATGTCTTAATTATTCCGCCAAATCCTACTGGTGTCAATGCACCTGCAACAGTTAGACAAATAGTTGCATCATCATGAATCATTTTTGAATATAATTTTGCAGCCTCGCCTAGCTGTCTGCCATTAAAACCCGAATTTGAATAGATCTCAACAAGTTCTTTGATTGTCATTTTAGAATCAAGTTTGATGTGTGGAATTTCTTTTCCTTCAAAATTATGATGATCCATATGGTCAAAATATGAAGTATAGATTTTAATGTTTTATCTTGTTACAAAGAATATGGATGAACATACACATGCTGATGGTACTACCCATACACATGCTGATGGTACTACCCATACACATGCTGATGGTACTACCCATACACATGCTGATGGTACTACCCATAGTCATGAAGGAAATCAACATGCTGAGGATCAATTTAACGCAAAAAAAGAAATGCTGTTGAAACAACGTCTTACTTCTGAGGCTAGATTGCGACTAAACAATGTCAAAATGGTAAAACCTCAATTAGCAAATATGGTTGAAAATTATCTATTAGGTCTTGCAAGTCAAGGTCAAGTTACAGGCCAAATTACCGATGAACAACTAAAACAAATTCTATTATCTGCACAAAAACCAAAAAAAGATTTTAAGATTAATAGAATCTGATATCAAAAAATATAATTATACATAAATAAAACAACGCTACATATTCAGGATGGCACATAGAGCAAATTCTCCAAAAGGCATATCCATGAAAAACAAGTTAATCATGGTTGCAGTAATGTTTGTACTAATTTATCTCATATTCTATTTTGGATTTGATTCATCTGATGAATCAGGAGAAACTAAGGAATTGAATATTGACAAAATGTCCAACGATGAAATCCAAAGTGACTCACAATATGATTTACTTCAGACAACAAATGAAAACTTAGATGTATCTTAATTTACCAAGTTGAAGTGGGATTTTAATTCAGTAATATTGATGCATTTGTCTCTGTTCTAATCCTTCTTGCTCAAAATGATTATGGTTTTTTCCTGGATCATGATGAGCGTGAACTACTCCATCAATATGACAATGTGTGTTATCAATTATGTTCTTCATGAAGACATCATTTACACTTAGAATCAAATTTGTTGCTTCGACGGCAGTTTTGAAGATTTGTTGTTTCACAGCCACCGTTTCAATTATCTTCGATGATGACATATTAGAGATATTTCTTGCTTCTGAGTTAATTCCGTACCATTTTGTTTTCCCATTTGAGTTTGCAAATTTTGCTCGTAGGCGTGTTTTTGTGTCTAAAACATCCATTCCGACATTTCTAGCTAAAGTTAGAGGGATTTCTAGGATCGAGTCAGCAAATTTGCCAACTGCTAACTGTTCTTTGCCACCAATAGTTACAGATTGCTTTTTAATTTTTTGTGATAAAATCCCTTCTACAGAACCTGCACCATAAACAACAAATGGGCTCTCAATGAAATTTCGCAGTACATGAAACGCATTTAGAATGTTTCTATGAAGTTCATCTAGATATCGTTTTGAATTTGCTCTTAACAATATTGTAACAGATTTTGGGGATTCACCTTCTACAAACACCATTGGATCACCCCCGACAGTTTTTTCATATATTTTACTTGCAAAGCCTAATTCATGAGAGGATATTTTTTCAATGCTTTCACAAGTTTTAGTATTAACCGCTTTTTCTAACCACCATAAATCATTGTACTTTACACGTCTCATTGAGATAATGCCCCTTTTTGCAAGAGATTCTTGAACGAAATCATTTACGCCTTTTCTGGAAATTACTACATTTGCACCTGAATTAACAATATTCTGTACAAGATGATCAAGGTCATTACTTTCTTGAACAAGAAATTGGCTCATTTGTTCAGGAGCTGTAATCTCAATCTCTGATTCATATCTAGTTTTCATTGTTTCTAATGGTTCATTGATTAAGAGAATTCTTGCATCATTGATGCATTTTGGCATTGCAGAACTATCTATTGTTTTATCAATCAGAGTGCCCTTAATCAGTTGGATTTCAGTTATATTTCCAACCTTCTCTTCAATTTTAATATCGTCTATTGCAAAATGATTATTTTTCAAGTCTGCAACATCAAGCGCGGCCTCAATAATCATATCAACTATTTTCATTTGATCGTCTTGTAAATCAAAAATTGTTTTTCCAGTAATACAGGTGATTAATAGTTCTCTCATTTTTTCCAAATTGTCATT
>CAZMBA010000006.1:0-12278 GCA_964564665.1 uncultured Candidatus Nitrosopelagicus sp.
TCAGTCCCCACTTAGCTCAGCCTGGTAGAGCTTCCGGCTGTAGTTGTCGGCTTAGGGCTGAAAAACAGCAGTCTACTAGGCATACAGAAACCGGGTTGTCGAAGGCTCAAATCCTTCAGTGGGGACCATATTTTTTGATTAAGGATTGATTACAGCGCGTCCCAAAATTTTTCTATTTTTCAAATCATCCAGAGCATTTGTTGCTTCGTCTAGAGTATAATGTTTTGATACAATAGGATTAATGACGTCTTTTTTGGCAAGATCAATCAATTCAACCATATCATTATAATTTCCAGTGTAGGCACCTTGAATTGTTATAGCCTTTAGAGGCACAGATACTAGAGGCAGATCTACAGAGCCACCGAATAAACCAACTAATACAATATTTCCACGTTTCCTAATTATCGATAGATCAAGTTTTACAGTTGGTGGAGCGTTTACAAAGTCAACTATACTGTCTACACCCTTTTCATTACAGATAGACATTATTTTTTGTACTGCATTATTTTCTTTTGTGTTAACAACATGTGTTGCGCCCAACTCTTTTGCAGTGTTTAATTTTTGATCATCTAAATCTGCACAAATAATATTCTGAATAGAGTGACTATTAGAAAATTTTGCCATATGACTTACTAACTGTACACCCATCAAACCTAGACCACCTGCACCAACAATTAGAATAGATTCAGGATTATTCACTAATGCTTTTTTGATAGCTGTGTATGCAGTTAATCCTGAACACGCCAAAGATGATGCAGAGTCAGGATTTAGATCACCAATATCTGCTAAGAATTTATAATCAGGTACAAGTATTTGTTCAGCATATCCACCGTCTTGGAATACACCTAATGATTTAGGAGTTTCACATAGATTTGTATCACCTTTTTCACACGTTGAACATTTTCCACATCCAATCCAAGGATAAACTAGAACGGTTTCACCAATTTGAACATCTTTTACAGATTCTCCAATTTTTTCAACTTTACCAACAACCTCATGGCCAGGAGTAACTGGAAACTTTACACCTCTATCAGTAACTTTCATAAATCCATCTCCAGTATCATATCCACCCTCCCATAGGTGCAAATCACTATGACAAACTCCTGTGGACACTACTTTGACTAAAACTTGTGTATCAGTAGGTTCAGATATTTGAATTTGATTTAATTCAAGAGGTTTATCAGGCTCTACAATCTGTGCTGCTTTCAATGGTTTTAATTTTTTGAATAATAATATAAGAGTTGACTGATGATGAAGAAAAAATAGAGCCTTATGATATTATGTTATTAGAATCTAGTTATTTTTGTGAGTAAAGAGGAAACAAAATCTGAAATTTCTAAAGTTCCAATCAATATACTGTTTGATCCTGAAGGTGTGAAGAAAAAAGATGTTTGGGAAATTGACTTAATACAGATTCTTTCAATGCTAATTAAGGTTCTAGAGAAATCTGATAAAAAAGATCTAAGAATTGCTGGAATGGCTGCTTTATCTTCGTCATTAATTTATAGAATGAAGGTTGAAAATATCTTTGCCCTACAAAAAGCTGCGATGGAAAACAAACCAATTAGGCAAAGATCAGATATTGATATTCAGATGTTAGATATACCTTACAGACACGAGTCAACGTACCCAGTTTCTTTGAACGAGTTGTTAGATTTATTAGAAAATCTTATTGGTACAATCGCAAATCCTAGAGAACGTAGATCAAACCAATTAAAGTTTGATCCTATTGAGGCACCAGATTTCAAGAAATACTTCAATAATCTTGAAAATATAATTGGTCAATATCAAGATCTCATATTAAAAAAGCTTGAACCTGATGGCACAGCATTTCTAGAAACTATTACAAAAGAACTTGATACTACTGACTCAATTCGATGTTTTTTTGCAATTCTATTTCTGGCTAGAGATGAAAAAGTTGATTTAATGCAAGTAGATGATGACGTCAAAATTACATTGATCAAATAATAATTCACAATTTGATCAATCATCTATGAAAGAAGATTTTAAGTTAATTTTGAGATAATTTTCAGTATTGGTAAAAATAGAAGATGAGAATGAATCTACTGCACGACTAGAATCTGCACTATATTCAGCTGGAAGACCACTAAGTATTGAGGACCTAATTAGAGCGTCAGGCACAGAATCAAGGACAAAAACGTTGAATTTACTTGAAAAATTAATGACTAAAGCAAAAACTGCATTCAAGGCAATAGAAATTATAACATTACCAGATGGGTCATATGTATTTCAACTAAAACCAGAATACAGCTCTTCTATTGGTAGACGATATGCATCAAAACCAATTTTACCTAAAGCAACACAAAAGACATTATCATATATTGCATATGAACAACCAATTTCCAGTAAGCAATTAGTTGAAGTTAGAGGTACTGGTGTTTATTCACATCTCAAAGAATTGATACAGCTAGATTTTATTGAACATCAGAGTCTTGGACGTCTGAAGATCTATAGTACAACTGAAAAATTCAAGAAGTATTTTGGCGTTCAAGGAGATACAGATACGCTCAGACAGAAATTGTTCCAAAAAGTCAAAGCCAGAAACACCAGAAAATAATAACACTGACAAATAATATTTCATAATAGATACTACTTCATTTGAAAACTTTTCGTTTTGTATAAATTAGAGTGTTTTAGAATTATTGTGTGAAAAAATCAGTAGAAAATCTAAAAACACGTAAAATTACTGGTGGTATAAGACACCCATTAAAAACACGTCAAAAATTTGAAACAGATAGATATCCAAATGAAGCGCTTATGGGTGATCAAGAAACTTCAACTAGAAAAACAAGAGGCAATAACAGAAAGACTGGACTAAAAACAGTTAGTCATGTTAATTTGGTTTTAGAAAATACAAAAATTAAGAGATCAAAAATTGTACGAGTTATCGAAAATCCAACTAACAATGACTACCAAAGACGTGGTGTAATAACAAAAGGTGCTATTTTGGAAACAGAAGATGGAAAATGTAAAGTTGTTTCACGTCCTGGACAGAATGGAATCATCAACGCAGTCTTGGTAAAGTGATTAGATGAAAGATTACGAACATATCGTAATCTGGCTTGATTATTTTAATAAAACATTAACCAGAAATAAGGGAAGAAGACTAGCCAAAGAAAAATGTATTTTTGATCCATCATTAAAAGAATTAATTGATGCAACGAAAGCTGCAGGTTTAGAACCAACAGAAACAGAAGGCGAAGTTAGATTTCCAAAAAGACCATATGTTAGATCAGGATACATTGTACTTGAAAAAAAATCAACTAAAACAAGTATAATGAACAAGATTTCAGAAAAATTAGTTTCTAAAAGAGCAAAACAATCAAAAAAATAATCAAAATAGCTTGTAGCTAAAGTTTTGTTGACAGAACTTCATGAAAGTAGTTAGATTGATTAGAAAATAATTGCAGGAGGTAGGTGAAGTATTGCACTTGGCCAATAGTGGCAGAGTCATTGTACGACTTAGTAAAGAGACGCAAGAAGGTCAAATACTTTGTGACAAAAACAATCAAAAGATTGGTAGAGTCACAGAAATGATTGGGCCTGTGAAAAGTCCATTTGCATCAGTTGTACCACTTACAAATAACTTAAAAAAAATTAGTGGAATCAAAGTTTTTTCGCTAGAACAAACTCCTGCAATGAAAAAAAACAGGAGAAAACGAAATAGATGAAAACATTAGAAATAGAAATTTGCTGTCCTGAATGTAAATCTGCAGTTGTAGATGACTTTCAGAATGGCGAAAGAATTTGTTCAGGCTGCGGTATTGTTGTAGATGAACAAATGGCCGACTATGGACCGGAAACAAAAACTGTTAATCTAGAAGACAAGATGAGATTAGCAAGAGCTAGTGGGCATACCACATTTGCTCAACATGATATGGGAATTGCGACTGAAATATCTGTTGGTAGTACTGATTTTAGTGGAAAGAAAATCAACAGTTCTATATCAAATCAGATGCAAAATCTTAGAAAATGGCAACAAAGAGTCAGAGTAACCTCTCCACGAGAAAGACGACTAACAAATGTTTTAGGTAAAATTACTGAAACATGTGAAAGCTGTAATCTTTCAAAAAATGTTGTTGAGACAGCTTCAAAGATCTATCGCAGTTTAGATGGAAAAAATATTGAAGTGAAAGGTAAATCTGTCATAAGCATCACAGTTGCTGTAGTCTATATGGCATGCAAACAATGTGATGTTGTACGTTCGTTAGAAGAGATTTGTAAGAATGTATGTATGGCAAAAGATGTAAAAGCAAAGTCAAAACTTGCCGCAAAATACTACCGAAATATAGTTTTGGAAATGGGACAGGCGATAACACCGACTGTCACTATGGACAAATATATTTCTAAAATTGCAAATCTGACTAAGGCAGAACCACGTGTTGAACGTCTTGCTTTGGAGATTGCAGAAAAAACAAATGTACAAGGAATCACCGATGGAAAAACACCAAATGGAATAGCATCTGCCTACTTGTATATAGGCTCAATTCTGTTAGGACAGACTGTTCTACAGAGAGACATGTCTTCAGTTTCTGGAGTCACAGAAGTAACAATTAGAAACAGAGTGAAAGAGATTCTCATGTCAAATCGAATTACTCTTACTCTAAGACCAATTTTGGCCAATAAATAATCCCCCCATTCTTTTATTTTTTGATTAGGAACAGCTAAAATTAGTCTGGATTATATACCAAAGTTCAAAAATTATTTCATGGCAGTTTTAGAAATAAAGGATCTTCATGTAACACGTGATGGAAAAGAGATTCTCAAAGGTGTAAATCTAAAAACAGGACCTGGCGAAGTGCATGCAATAATGGGGCCTAATGGTTCTGGAAAAAGCACTTTAGCGTATACTCTTCTTGCCCATCCAAAATACGAAGTTACAAGCGGTGATATTCTTCTGGATAACGAAAGCATATTGGAATTAACAGCTGATGAACGTGCCAAGAAAGGATTGTTCTTAGGATTTCAATATCCAACTGAGGTTTCCGGTGTAGGTTTTTCACATTTTCTTAGAACATCTTATAATGCACTGAGCAAAGCAATGCAAGGTGAAGACAGAGAAGTATTCATTACGGTAAGAGAATTCCAAAACTACCTAAAACAAAACATTAACGCTGTTGGGTTAAAAGATGAGTTCCTTTCAAGATATCTTAACGAAGGGTTTTCTGGTGGGGAAAAGAAACGTTCTGAAGTTTTACAAATGGCAGTACTAAAACCAAAAATATCAATTTTAGATGAACCAGATTCTGGCTTAGATATTGATGCTGTGCAAGCAGTTGCTAAAGCCATAAGTGAGGTTTCTGATAAAGACTCAACAACAATACTGATTACACATTATGCTCGAATCCTCAACTTCCTAGATAAGCTGGATTATGTACATGTATTTGCAAAAGGACAGATACTCAAAAGTGGAGATGCATCACTTGCACAAGAACTTGAGAAACGTGGTTACGATTGGGTAGTAGAAGAATCAAATTGACGAATTATAGGAATTAATAATTATTTTAAATAACACACAAAACCAAAAAAGAATATGTCTGAAGAAGAGAAACAATATTTTTTTAATTTTTCATTTTTCAAAATAGACCCAAAATGGAGATGGATGGCTGATTTGGCCAAACAAGAATCTGCAAGGGAATTGGAGAATATAATAGAAAACTCTCCAGTAAATATCAGATCCTACTCCACACTAGGTTTAAGAGATGACTCGGATTTTTTGCTATGGTTTATGTCTGAATCGATTGAGGATATTCAAGAAATCATCTCAAAAATTTACTTAACAGTAGTGGGTAAATACATAATTCCATCACGTGTTTACTTATCATCTACACGACCATCAATATACGCACAAAAAAATAAAATCCATTCTTTTGTTGGAGGTATGGAGGCAAAAAAATACGCTGTTGTCTATCCATTCACAAAGACTCGTGAATGGTATCTACTACCACTAGCAGAAAGAAAGAAGATGATGGATGAGCATATCAAGGCAGCTGAAAAATTTCCACAGGTTGAATTGAATACAACTTATTCATTTGGGATACATGATGAAGATTTTATGCTAGCATTTGAATCAGATAACTTACATGTGTTCCAAGATCTAATTATGGAACTGAGAGGTACAAGAGTATCTGCACATGTAAAGATAGATACGCCAATGATTGTGTGTGTAAAAAAGGATATTATTCCTCTAATTACTAGCCTTGGATAATGAATGGTCTTAAAGAGTGGGCTACTGTCGTTAGAGCACTAGAACATGGAAAACAAACAGTGATTTTACGAAAAGGTGGAATTCTAGAAACTGCATCAGGATTCAAAATAGAATCAAAAAAATTTTTACTTTTTCCAACTTGGGAACACCAAGAGGCAAAGCATGTTAAATCAGAGTATCATGATTTTCTAAATCAAACATTAAATCAAAAACCAAAAGAAGGTTATAATACAATCACATCCATTGCAGAAGTTTTAGATGAAAAAGATATCTCTGCAGATGAGATTATGATAGATAATTTATCATCATTCCATATTTGGAGTGATGAATATATCAAAGAAAGGATCAATTGGATGCCAGAAAAACCATTAAAAGCCATTTTTCTAAGAACATACAAAATTCCACAAATTGATATAGCGTTACAGCCTGATTTTGAAGGTTGTAAGTCTTGGATAGAATTAAATTCAAACCAAAATTCTGGTGAATCAGTGCTAACTGATTTAGAAATTAAAACTGAACTAAATAGATTCAGGGAGATAGTAAATGAAATATAAAAAATTAGGAAAAAGTGGAATAAAAGTTTCAGAAATCGGTTTTGGTGCATGGACAATTGCGTTAAACTGGTGGGGAAAAGAAATTGATGAGGATGAGGCAAAAAGAATGCTGAAAAAGGCTTATGATTGTGGAATTAATTTCTTTGAGACTGGAGATATGTATGGTAAAGGTAAGAGTGAAAGACTAATTGGTGAAACCTTCAAAGATATGCGGAATGAAATAATTATATCCACAAAATATGGATATGACTTTGAAAGTGCAGATCAGATTGGTCATAAAGAACTTCCACAAAAATTTGATGAACAGTTTACTCGCCATGCACTAGAAAAAAGTTTGGAAAGATTACAAACTGATTATGTTGATGTGTATGGACTACATAATCCAAAAATGAACCATATTCACGATGATAAAATTTTTCTTACATTAGATAACTTGGTTTCTGAAAAAAAAATTAATACTTATCAAGTTGCACTAGGTCCAGCAATAGGATGGACACAGGAAGGAATAGATTCTATGAGGCAGAAAAATGTATCTGCTGTTCAGACTGTATATAATATCCTTGAACAAACACCTGGGAATGAGTTGATTGATGCAGGAATAAAAAATAATGTAGGAGTATTAGTTAGAGTTCCTGACGCTTCTGGAATCTTAACAGGGAAAGTTAATGCAGATACAAAAATAGATGAGAAAGATCATCGGTCTGTTAGAAAAGGTGAATGGATAAAAGCATCATTGAAAAAAGTGGAGCAGTTACGACCAATTGCAGAGAGTAATGGATTAAGTATCACAGAATTGGCAATTAAATTCATCTTATCAAAAAAAGGAATTTCATCAGTTTTTCCGACAGTTATTAGCGAAGATGAAATTGAGACTTTTTCTTCTATGTCAGATGGGAAATATCTGAATGATTCTGATATGAAAGAAATTGATGAAATGTATTCCAGTTGGTGGGCTGAGAGTCCATATGAATTGAAGGCAACCCCGCAAACAGCTTAATTTTATTCTTAAAAAAACAAGAATCATTTCTGATTAAGGTTTAATTGTAGATATTATGTATCGACAATAATGGGAACATATCTACCAATATTATGCATTTTACTATTCTCAATATCAATTCTGATTATATCTTCTCAGCCTGTTCACGCTCAACAGCTTGTAACTGCAACAAGTGTAGGACTAGATAATTCCTCTATATTAGAATTGGAGAATAATAGAGGAAATGATTTTGAGATTGATAAAGTACGAATCTGGCTTGGTGAGGATAATTCGTTTAAATCGTTCAAAACTGAAAATGGATGGACTGGTAAATTTGAAGTGGGAGGACAAGTTTTAGTTTTCTCATCACAGGAATTAATTAAACCCGGTGAAAGTGTAAAATTTGGATTAAAGACATCAATGATTAATCCTGCAATAAATTGGAAGGCATTGGATAGTAGTGGTCAAGTTATACAGTCTGCAAAAACAATCACAAGCACACCAAATACAAATGTAATTCCAGCAATTAACCAACCAGAAACAAGCAAACCAGCAATCATTGCAATAAATAAAGATTCAAACTTCAGATTAATTCCTGACAAACCATCATTGGGATCTGATTTTAGAATAATAGGTGAAAATTTTGTTCCTAACCAAAATGTTGATTTCTATATTGATAATAAATTGATTAAATCTATACAGATTGATAATGATGGTAGGTTTATTTCTACTTCAACAATACCAAAAGTATTATCGTCAGATAGAACAGAGTTTAGTCTGGTTGATTCAGGTGGTGCTGAAAAGGAAATTAGCATACGCATATCCACTGCTGAAAAAAGAGATGTGTCTGAAACAATAAAGATCTCAATGGCTCATACTCCAAATACTGTAAAGAAAGGTGAGACAATTACTTTTAGTGGCAATGCAACTCCTGACAAGACATTAACTATGATTACAAAAATGAATAATGGTGATATACTGAACATTGAAACGTTCAGTTCTGGATTTGATGGAAAATGGACATTTGATAATCTTTTTTCGCCTGAACTTGATTTAGGAAAAATAATGATTGAAATTACAGATGGAAAATCAACCATTGCAAGATCCATCCAAGTTATTTCACCACAACTGATCAATGTTTCAACTCTAAAAACAACATATGACCCCGGTGATGAAATTAGATTTTTTACTGAAGCACTTCCCAATAAAGAAATTTCAGTCATACTTGAAGACCCACTTGGTGTAGAAGTCTTTTCAAAAATCATTTCGCCTGATGAGACAGGAAAAGTTGATTTTGATATACAAACTGATGGAAGTTATACTGAAGGTACATATCTATTACGTGCATTTCAAGGTGCAGAGTCAGCAGTTTATGTTGTTGGTATTGGTGTAGAACCACAGTATGTACTATCAGTAAAAACTTCTGAATTAAACTACATTACTGGAACACCTATCGACTTCTCAATACAAGGAGAACCGGATATTGGTGTGACAATAGTTGTTCTTGATTCTTTGACAAAAGAAAAAATTAGCGAATCTGTACAATTAGATGATAATGGATATGGTACATTTGTTGTAGAAGACAATGTATTGGGCAATGGTGTTTTTACAGCTGAAGTTAGACATGGAACTACTAGAGGTCTAGTAACTTTCACGGTAGGCCTATCTACTGGTTCAGGTGCAATTGAATTCCAAACCATTGAAAATGAATACAGTATGGGTGACCAAGTACTGGTGATAGGTAAGACTGGTGAAAGTGTATTACTAAAAGTCACTATCTCAAATCCTCAAGGGAATATAATTAGAATAATTGATACGTATTCAGATAACACTGGTACCTTTACAATTGATAATTTCAGTGTTCCATCCGAAGCAACTGTCGGTGAATGGACAATAAATGTGCGCAGTGGTGAAAACTTCAAGGAACACAAGTTTATGGTTTTAGAGAGTACTTCAACCGTGAAAATATTTCTGGATAAAACAGACAAAATATACAAGATGGGCGATTTGATGACCATAAATGGAAGAGATGTTAGTTTGGCAGATCCTATTTCTATTTCCATCATGGATACTCAGAAAAATGAAATCGCAACTATGGTTCCCGTTGTGACAGGTGAAGGCCAATTTTATCAGTTATGGCAGATTCCATCAAACCTTGTATCAGGTAATTATGAAATAATGGTACAAAATGGTGAAAATTCAAATTCTCTCACATTCACATTGAAGTAAAATTTTAAATTTCATATCTAACGGTTTTTATTTCTGATTTTTTGGTAAATCTTGTGGAGTTAAAAGAAAGAATTAGCGATTACAAGGATTTTCCAAAAAAGGGTATATTATTCAGGGATTTTAGTCCAATCTTAAAAGATCCTTCAGCATTATCGTTCGTTGTAGATGAGTTTTCTAAAAAATTCCATCCTAACGATGTAGATGTATTTGCTGGCATTGAATCAAGAGGATTCATTTTAGCATGTATGCTAGCACAAAAATACAACAAAGGAATGGTTTTGCTAAGAAAAGCAGGAAAGCTTCCTGGGAAAACAGTCAAAGTTTCATACAATATAGAGTATGGTAAAGCCCAAATGGAAATTCAAAAAACTGCTTTAGAAAAAAATGAACGTGTTTTAATTTGTGACGATCTCTTAGCTACGGGAGGAACTGCAAAAGCTGCAGCAAAGTTGATTGAAAAATTAGATGCAAAAGTAATTGGGTTTGCATTCATAATTGAATTGACTGATCTCAAGGGAATAGAAAAAATTAAAGAGTATAGAATTGAATCACTGGTGCAATACTAATGAATGAGTCTGCTGAAATAGGTATTTTTGGTGGTACAGGAATATATGATTCTGGTTTACTAAATGATAGTAAAGAAATAACGATTGAGACACCTTATGGTAAAACTTCAGACTCTATAACAATTGGTGAATTTAATGGCAGAAAAGTTGCATTCATGCCACGCCATGGAAAAAAGCATACAATTCCACCTCACCTGATAAATTTTAGAGCAAATATTTGGGCATTCAAAGAACTTGGAGTGAAGAGAATCATTGCACCATCTGCAGTTGGAAGTCTAAAGGAGGACTTTCAACCAGGTCATTTTGCTCTCCCTTCACAATTCATTGATTTTACCAAGTCAAGGAAGGGTACATTTTCAGAGAATGGCCGAGTAATTCACATATCCGTTGCGGACCCATTTTGCCCTGAACTGCAGAACGTGGTTTTGGATGCAGTGAAGGATCAAGAAATCGAAATTCATAAAGATTGTACATATGTATGCATTGAAGGACCAAGATTTTCTACAAAAGCCGAGTCAAAATTTTTCAGAACTACTGGAGCAGATATTATTGGCATGACACTAGTTCCAGAATGTCAACTTGCAAGAGAGGCACAAATCTGCTATGTGTCAATATCAACTATTACAGATTATGACGTATGGGCAGAAAAACCAGTCACGGCAAAAGAAGTGATGGAAACTCTAGCAAAAAATGTAGAAATGACAAAAAAAATACTGACAATAGTAATTAATCAAATTCCGGAACAAAAATCCTGTTCATGTGAAAGAGCATTGGAAGAAGCAGAGTTTTAGTCATCAATAAAAGATTCTTTGTTTAATCCTTCTGGTAGATTGAGATTTCCCTGTAAAAGATTTCTCTGAAGATGTGTAATGACTTCATCTAAATCATATCCTAGTTCTTTGATTTTATTTTCAGTCTCATTTGTTAGTTTTGCACCTATGTTTTGACCGCCAATTCTTCCAAATGCAATTGCAGTAAAGGGAAATAAATTTTCGTCTATCTCAAACTCACCAATAATTTTGGCAGCCATTTGATTGCCATCTATTTCTTTGATATTAACTATAATTTTCAATTAGATCATATTTCAACTGCTTTATGGAGATGGTCTAATACAAGAAAACTTGTGTGAAAGTCATCGACTATTTTATAATCTTCAATCTTTAAATCAATAACCTGCTCATCTGCAGTTTCAAATTTTAATGCTCCATTTTCTTTTAGTTTAACAAGTTTCCATTTGTCCTTTCCCTTTTGTAATTTACTTACAACAACTACCCATTTCTCATCATCTTCAATTCTAGGCATTCCTACTATGTCAGTTATAGATTCAATGCCTAACTGCTTTTCTTCACAGAAGGATCTCTTGCAAGATGCACATCTCCAAACATCGACAGAGCCAATTGTGCGTTCTTCTACATTGATATTCACAGGAGCATTATATGTAATCTGAGGATTATCACAACATTTGTAAATTTCAGGTGTTGCTTTTTCTTCATCTGATGAAGTGTTCAAGGAATCTTCACTCATAAATTTCACTTAGTTTTGTTATATTTAGTCCTTACATCATCATATTGTTTTTCTAATATCACACCAATATTATCCACTTTCAGATTTTTTTTAAATTCAATCTGCTCACGTTCACACATTTTTCTATACATATTAACTGCTGTAAATCGTGGATGCATTGCTTCAAATTCATTATCTGGCATATCAATGAAAGCACCTAA
>CAZMBA010000007.1:0-7230 GCA_964564665.1 uncultured Candidatus Nitrosopelagicus sp.
ATTACTTCGCCAGGAATAACATGACGTTTTTTTTCATTACTCATTTAGATACCTCAACCGTAGCAGTACCTTTAGTAATTGAACCCAATCTATCTATCACGTTTGGTCTAGCGGCAGCAGGTATTTCTAGTATTGCTTTTAGTGAACCATTTGGTTGCCAATCTTCTTTTTTTAGTGTACCAGTAGATTTTAAAACAGTGTATGATTGTGCAACAAATTGAGCTGGGACTGAAATCTCTAAGATGAGATTTTCAGATTTTAATGGGATAATCGGTCTTAATTTTTCAACTACATCTTTTACTTGTTCATCAGCATTCTTGAAAGGATCAACTGTTACTCGACCATCATCCATTGCTTGTTCAATTCTTAATGGAGGGTGTGGTAAATGTGAACGTGGATCAACATATGTTTTTGCAATGAATGTAACTAATTGCTTTCTCTTTTCTGATGTCATCTTTTTTCGTTGTTCTGTAGTTAGATTCAATTCTCCCTTCTTCATTATAATTTCAGCAATTTTCATAGAATCTTGAGTTTTGAAAACTTGATTTAGTTTTTCATTAGTTGCACGGTTGCCTTTGTTAGAGTCAGTATAGATTTCATCAGAGACAAGAATCTTTGAAATATCAGAGATTTTTCCTAATTTGTAGTCAAAAGCTGGATCGGGTTTTACCAGCAATTCGAATTTATCACCACTAAAACTATATCGAACTACCGTTACTTTGTCTGCCAATTTATAACTGAATAAGGAACGTTTGTATTTATTTCTGATGAAATGCAGACAAGATATTTATTTGGACTTTGAAAATTTTTGATTAAGATTTGTCATTAGATATTATTTCACAAAACGAAGAAAGAGTCTCTGTCAAGCTAAAGGGCATTCCTCTACAATATGCCAATGCGCTACGAAGGATTTGCCTCAACGGCATTCCAATATATGCTGTTGATACAATAGATATCCTATCAAATACTTCAGTTCTAGCAGATGAGGGAATTGCTCATAGACTAGGCCTGATCCCATTAAAAACTGAACTTTCTGCTGTTCAGCAAGATAATAAATCAGATAACATAATGCTTACACTTGATTCAGGAATAGCCTCTGAAACACGAACTGTGTTATCAGGCGAATTAAAATCCCAAGATGCTATTGTTAAACCAATTTCAGATAATATTCCAATTGTTACACTTGCACCTGGTCAAAGTTTAAAATTTGAAGCACATGCTAGACTTGGTAGAGGTACGGAACATGCAAAGTGGAATTCTGCTAACGTGTCTACTCTGACTGAATCAGATAATGCCAATGAAAGAATTTTAACTGTTGAGACAACTGGAGCGCTTGAACCACAGCATATTGTTCTTTCAAGCGTTGAAGAATTATCTAAGAGATTAGATGAATTCAAAGTTCTAGTATCAGATTTAAAGTAGAACGACATACACATTATATTTGGGTGATTTAGTGTTTTGACTAATGGAAAGTCAGCTAATCCAATTGATAAAAGAACTAAAATCTGCTTCTAAAGAGAATGAAGCACCTATTTGGTCAAAAATTGCAAAAAATGCACTAAAACCAAGTTCTTCCAAGAAAACTATCAATTTAAAAAAAATTGAAGAGTTAACAGATGATGGAAGTGCAGTTATAATTTCAGGAAAAGTTTTAGGGACAGGTAAACTATCACACAAAGTTTTAGTTTCATCATTCTCTATTTCCAGTTCTGCTGCAAAAAAGATTAAAGAGTCAGGAGGTCAAGTTCTTCAATTCTCAGATATGATTAAAAAATTTCCTACCGGAAAAGGAGTAAAAATAATTGGCTAATAAACAAGAGCAAGTAATTGATCTAAGTAAACCAATTGTTGTTGATGGCACAAATCTAATTGCTGGAAGACTTTGCTCAAATGTTGCAAAACTTTTGAGAAAAGGAAATAGAGTTTCAATAGTTAACTGTGAAAAAGTTATGATTAGTGGAAAAAAGGCTAGCATTATCGGTGAGTACGAAGATTTTTTGAAGATATCGAGTATAATACATCCAAGACATGGACCATTTCATCCACGAAGACCGGATACTATTATCAAAAGAATGGTTAGAGGAATGCTCCCAAAAGAAAAACCTTCGAAAAAAACAGACCTTGCAAGATTAAGAACATACATCGGGGTACCAAGCGATGTAAAAGGTCTGGAAAAAATTCAATTTGAAAAATCAAAAATCACTAGATCATCTTCAAAATATACAACAATGGCTGAATTAAGTAGATACATTGGAGGAACAAACTTTTGATTCCAAAAACTGAAATCTATTTTGCATCACGAAAAACATCTAACGCACATGTTTACATTACTAAAGGAGATGGAAAGGTTAGAATAAACAATATACCACTTGAAATGATCAAGCCTGAAACTGCTAGAGAAGTTATGCTTGCGCCATTAGAGCTTGTAGGTAAAGAATTACGTGGTAAGATTGACATTTCTATAAGAGTGAGAGGTGGCGGATTTATGGGACAGGCATATTCATCCGCAACTGCAATGTCCAGAGCATTGATTGGTTGGACAAAATCAAAAAAGGAACCAAAGGATCATCCTTTCAATAAATCCACTCGTCAACAATTGAAAACCAAGATTGTTGAATATGATAAATATTTGATTAGTGGAGATGCAAGAAGAAAGGAACCAAAGAAATTTGGTGGTTCAGGTGCACGTAGAAGAAAACAAAAATCCTACCGATAGAACGTAAATCTGAATCTCTTAAAATAATTTATTCGTTATATCTAAAAAGACCACCAGCATCAATGATTTTTTTGATTAATTCTGGAAATGGCTTCATAGAATAACTTTCATTTTTTGTTAGATTTTTGATTGAATTATCATTCGTATCTATTTCTAACTCATCGTTTTCTGAAATACTTGAATATGTTTTTTCGTCAATCTCAATTGGTAATAGATATGCGCCATCTACAGAATTTCTATAGAAAATTCTTGCAAATGATAATGCTAAAACTGCCTCAATTCCACTAGCACTTAGAGCAATTGGAGCATGCTCACGTGATGAACCACAACCAAAATTATTACCTGTGACAATAATATTGGCATTTTTTACTTTTGAATGGAATTCAGGATCTAATCCTTCCATTGCATGTTCTGCTAATTCAGCATGTTCATGAAGTTTAAGATAAGGACCTGGTAAAATAACATCAGTGTCTATGTTATCCTGTGCATATTTTATGACTTTGCCTTTCATTACAAATCTCTCGAATCAGTTAATTTTCCAGTAATTGCAGAAGCTGCTGCAACTAAAGGTGATGCAAGATATGTTTTTGACTCAATATGCCCCATTCTTCCTGGAAAGTTTCTATTAGTTGTACTTACACAGACCTCATCTTTATCTAAAACACCCATCTGTGCACCACAACATGCACCACATGTAGGAGGTCCAACAACGGCACCTGCATCAATAAATATCTGTGTTAATCCATCCTGTGTTGCTTTTTTGTAGATGGAAATAGTTGCTGGAAGAACTTCTGTTCTGATTTTAACTGTGTTTCCTTTTAATATTTTAGCAGCCGCCAATAGATCTTCATATTTTGCACCTGTGCAAGAACCTATATACGATTTATCAAGTTCGATTCCACTAGTTTCTCTAACAACAGAAACATTATCTGGTGAAAATGGTTTGGCAACTAATGGTTCAAGTTCTGATGCTTCATATTCAAATGTTTTTTCATATTGTGCATCATCGTCACCAAAAACTGGTTCGTATTCTGTAATACCACGTTTTTCAATATAATCAAATACTTTTTGATCTGGTTCCACAATTCCATTTTTTGCTCCAGCTTCTGTTGTCATATTTGTTAGTGTTAAACGAGATTCTACTGACATATCAGCAATTCCACTACCACCAAATTGCATTGCTTTTCCTGCCCCTCCCTCAGTTGTAATATCACCAATAATTTTTAAGATGTAATCTTTAGCCATTACACCGTCAGGTAGTTTGCCATCTAGTTTAAAGTACAAAGTTTCAGGAACTTTAAACCATAATCTTCCTTTTAAAATAGCATATGCAATATCGGTATGACCCAAACCACATGCAAATGCACCTAACGCACCTGTTGTATTAGTGTGTGAATCTCCACCAACATAAAGTTCTCCTGGTGCAACAAGACCCTCTTCATGTGACATACTATGGCAAATTCCATATTGACCCATACCGTATTTGAAATGTTTTTTGATTCCAAATTTATTGGTAAAGTTTGATAGTTTTGTAATATTTTGGGCAGAAATTTTATCAACGGAAGGTACAAAATGATCTTCCGTAACCCAGATCATTGAAGGATCAAATAATTTATCGATCTTTACAACACCATCATTTTCTAGTTTCTCAAAAGTCTTTATGACGCCAGGACCTGAGACATCGTGTAACATCACCTTATCAATGTTAGCGAATATAACATCGCCTGGTTCAAGTTTTGGTTTATCAGATGATTTTGCAAGAATTTTTTCAGTAATATTCATAGCAGAAATCCAATTTTTTTGAGATTAAAACCTTTGCAGAAGAATAAATAAGAAAATTATTATAAAAAATGTATGCCGCTAAGTGTCATTCCTCTCAAAGCGAAACGTCAAAATGGAAATTTCGTTTTATTTGAGGAAATAACAAGAGCCCTATCAGAAAACCAGATCTCATTAGAGAGTGGCGATGTTATAGTGATCTCAAGCAAGTATGTTTCTAACTCACAGGGACGAATTCTAGATACTACTAATATCACTGCATCAAGTAATTCTGCCCATATTTCTAACAAATTCAAATTGAAACCAAAATTTGCTGAGGTGATACTAAGAGAATCAGATAAAATTTTTGGAGGTGTTTCTGGATTCGTGATAACTTCTTCAGATGATATTTTGGCGCCAAATGCTGGCATTGATAAATCAAATTCTGATGGTACAAAACTAATTCTATATCCAGAAAATCCATATCAAGTGGCAGAAACTCTAAAACGAAAAATTTTCTTTGAGTTTGATATACACGTTGGAATAATTATTGTGGATAGTAGATTGATGCCGGCAAGAATAGGAACTGTTGGTGTTGCAATTGCATGTGCTGGACTTGAACCTGTGATGGATTTACGCGGTGAACAAGATCTTGAAGGCATGCCACTAAAAGTAACATTTCAGGCAACAGCTGATAATCTTGCTTCAATTGCAAATCATAAGATGGGGGAAGGTGCGGAATCACAGCCAATAGCAATTATTCGAGATTCAAATTGCAAGCTAACTAGTAGGAATATCTCTCATGATGAAATGGCAATATCACATGAACAATGTGTTTATGTTAGAGGTTTTTCAGAGAAATTCGATTGATTTTAAATAGAAGGTTTTTTGAATTCAATTGAAATGCAATACATCACTAAATATCCAAAAACTGTTTCATTAATTGATGGTGCTAAAGAAAAAATCTATGTCGATAAAAAATCTGGTGTTGAAGAATTACATGTAATAGTAAAAGAAAATGTAGAAAAAATTCAGAAAATTTTTGCACAAGAAGGTGCCACAAAAGTAAAATTTGAGCACAAACAACCATCTCAGATTGGTGATGGCTTGTCACTGAAATTAGCAAAGCCATGGGAAATGCACATACGATTATTCAATATAAAAAAAGGAATGATTGCAATTCAGGCAGAAGTTGAAATATCAAGAGATTACTTACAACATCTCTTCAGTCAGCGTACTCCAGTTATTTATGAAATTGAGTCTATTTTGAAAAAATACGAGATTGAATATAAGGTATGGAATAATAGAATTAGTAAATATATTCATAATATTTATGAAAACTATAAGATAAAAATTACCACGCCCGATATTCCAGTTTTTGCATGGAAGCCAATGCTGTTTATGATAAGCACTGTTGGTCTGATGTATTTATGGAAATATCTTCACACTCTTTGAATCTTTAATAGTTAAATTTCATCTTGAATTGTCATGTCACAAGAATCACAGAAACTTATACTGACTCATTATGGTGTATCACCCTGGGAAATTAATGTAATTACTAGCATTTTAGACAAGAAATTTTATGTTGAATATAATGAAACTGAGAATGAGTTTACTGATAAATTTGTAAGTTTCATTGACATTCCTTTTCCCTATGCGTTTAATGAAGAATTTTTCAAATGGTTTGAATTCAAAGAGTGGGATAGGTTAAAAGGAATTTTTAAAGAGATGAAACGTCGCCGTGGTGACGGAAAAGCAATCAAAATTGATCTTAGTTTTTTGGGTGAGCCGAAAATTAGATTTTTAATTGATTTGGATGAAGGTCAATGGTTTAGGGCTGCTGTCGAAAAGATTGATTTTGTAGTAGAATTGCTACAATATCACCTAGACCCAGAAAAACTTCCCGAAAACACGTTAGAAATTGTATATAGATTTGACAAAGATTCTGCAAGATGGAAGGTAAATTCTGCAATTACAGATAAGCAGAAGTTTGTAAATTCAGATGATGGTTGGAAATAATCACTTGATGTCTTTTTCCAATGGCTCAACTAACTCATGAAGCTCTTTGTATTTTTGCTCAATAAATCCCAAGGATTCTGTGAGTTTTTTTGATTTTCCATATTTGTAACGGATTAATTCCCTATGATGCCAAAAGTTTTTTCCCTCGTCAACAAAAACTGTTGTGAAATAATCAGTTCCTTTTAGATCGTCAGGAAGTTTCATATCATATGGGAATAGAAATTCGGCGATAAACCATTCATCTCCATCAGGATAATCAGCACCTGTCTCAACATCAAAGTAAATATGCAAAAGATTTGATTGCATTAAACCATCATCAGGAATAGATGGATGTTTGATTGCGGATTTTTTAAAATCGAGTTTCATCAATTCGTTTATGAAAAATTCATTTATGATGGATTTTCGAAATATTTTATTCACTTCTGTTGCGTTCAATCGTATAATCACTATCCAAAAACTAGCTAATAATCATTTTTTATTCGATTCAAACTTTTAGTGAGTCTAGAATATTATCAATATTTGTTATAGGTTTATCATTATGTGAAATATTCTGTAATGCGGATGGATTTTCAACATAATTTGGAATTTTATCGGTCAATCTTCTAGTAAATGGTGTAATTAACTCATTTTTATAAAATATTCCAGTAGGAATTTTTGTATCCCATTCTAATGATTTTACAATTGCCTGTGTTTTTTTCTGATTTAATTCAGTTTCGTCACTATAGTGTACAACTGGA
>CAZMBA010000008.1:0-7938 GCA_964564665.1 uncultured Candidatus Nitrosopelagicus sp.
ATGTGTTGGTTTATGGATTAGCAGTAAGTGTGATATCAGTTATCTACGGTGCACTCGCATTAAATTTAATCTCTGCATTTTTCATTGCATTGGGAATTTTCTTCTATGTGATAATCTATACAGCATGGCTAAAACGGCTTAACTCATCAAATATTGTAATTGGTGGATTCGCTGGCAGTGCTGCAGCAATGGCAGGCTGGTCTGCAGCAACAGGATCTATGGATATACTTGGGTTCTTAGTTGGATTTTTGGTATTCGTGTGGACTCCATCACACTTTTGGTGTTTGGCAATGAAAATGAAAGATGAATACACTGAGGCAAATGTTCCAATGCTTCCTGTTCTTATTGGAATGCAAAAAACCTCAAAATACATTCTAGTCAATACGTTGATTTTACTTCCTTACTCACTGATGCTTTATGCATTTGGTATGGGAATTGTTTATACAGCTATTGCTGCTGCAGCAGGCAGTCTAATGCTAGTCTATCATTATAAATTAACAAAATTACCCACCTCAGAATTTGCATGGAAAGCATACAAGGTAACTGCACCATATCTAACCATCATTTTTCTAGCAGTTGCCATAGATGCGGCGTTTCATTTCAGAATATAGTCAGTCAGAATTTGGAAAACTTGCTTCGTAGTCTTTATCTTCAGCTTCTTGTATTTGTTTTTCGTAATCGTCATCTTCATTTTTGACTGTAGTGTATTCAATTCTTTTTGTATCTTTTGTAAGCCATGACACAGAAATTAATCCCTTGATCTCAAGATCAAGTAAAGTTTTATTGAATTCATTTTCTAAAACAACCTCATCTTTGGATAACATTTTTAATAGTTCTTTATCAGTTAATCCTTCAGTCTCTTGTACTTTTTCCAATATCTTGTTCTTAAGCAAAATAGTCATTTTAACCATAAAACGTCCTATCTGATTCTTTTGGTATTACGTTCGAAACACCTTCTTTTATCTTATCATACCAGGTTTCCACTTCACTTGTAATAGATGGCTTGATTTGTTTTAGTCCGGAGGCAAAATCGGTACTTGTTATTTTGGCTGCATTATTTTGCATCGCATTAACAGCTGCCTCCCTACATAGTGCAGCGAGATCAGCACCAGAATAATTTTGTGTTGCCACTGCAATTTCTTTCAAGTTCACATCAGATGATAATGGCATACTATCTGTTAGAATTTTTATTATATCCAGTCTTCCCCTTTCATCTGGTGGCTGTATGAAGATTCTCAAATCAAGGCGTCCAGTTCTTAAAACAGAGCCGTCAATCATATCTGGTCTGTTTGAAATGCCTATAACAACAACCTTAGAAGCTGAGCCTTCTTCCATTTCTGTTAATAATTGACTGAGAATTGTTTCACCTGCACCACTCTCTTCACCTGATTTGAATTTAGCAAGTGAATCTAGTTCATCAAAAATAATCACACATGGTGATGAGGCTTTTGCCTTTCTGAAAATTTCTCGAATTGCTTTCTCAGATTCACCAACCCATTTTGATAATATTTCAGGCCCTCTAACCAGAATCATGTTTCCACTACTTTCGGTTGCCAATGCTCTAGCAAGAAGTGTCTTTCCACATCCAGGCGGACCATATAGCAGGGCACCTTTTGGCGGCTTTATTCCCATTTTAGAGAATTTCTCAGGATTATTCATTGCAACGATGAGATTTTCTTCAAGAATTTTCTTAGGATCATCTAAACCACCAACATCATGCCAATAAACTTTGGAGCGCTCAACATAAAACTCTCGCATTGCAGTAGGAACAACTTCACGCATTGCATCATAAAAGTCAATTAGTTTAACTTGCATTGATTGCAAAACCTTTGTTGGAATTTTTTCTGTCTCTAAGTTGATTTCAGGGAGATATCTTCGTATTGATCTAATGGCTGCCTCTCTACATAATGATTTCATGTCAGCGCCAGTATAACCATTCAATTCTGATGATAACACTTTCAAATTGACATCTTTGGCAATTGGCATCCCTCTAGTATGAATTTCCATTACTTCTAATCGACCATCTGCATTTGGGACTGAAATTTCCATCTCCCTATCAAATCTTCCAGGCCTTCGTAGTGCAGGATCAACACTATCAGGACGGTTTGTTGCACCTAATACAATGACATTTCCTCTTTCTGTAAGTCCATCCATTAAAGCAAGAAGTTGTGCAACTACTCTTTTTTCTACATCACCATATGCCTCCTCTCTTTTTGGTGCTATAGCATCAATCTCATCAATGAAAATAATACTTGGAGAATTTTCTTTTGCTTCTTTGAAGATATCTCTTAGTTTTGCTTCTGTCTCACCGTAATATTTATTCATAATTTCAGGACCATTTATTGAAAACATGTTTGCTTCAGATTCACTAGCTAAGACTTTGGCAAGAAGTGTCTTTCCACATCCAGGTGGACCATATAGTAGAACACCACTATGAGGTTCAATACCAAGTCTAGTAAATAATTCTGGATGCCGTAATGGCAGTTCAACAATTTCACGCATTACTTTTATTTCAGAACTAAGGCCACCTACTTCTTCATATGTAATTCTGAATTTTTTGTCCTCAGATCCCTCTGATAGAATTGATAATGACGTTGAACGCTCAATTCTTACAACGCCTTTAGGTGATATTTTGGTAATCTTAAAGTTCATTGCATTTCCTAGAATCATTACAGATATTTCATCACCGTGGCTTAGTGGTAAGCCCTTTAGTCGATTTTTTACAAAATCCGAGAATTCTTTATCAACAGTAACTGTATCGGTAATTGGCATAAGAGTAATTGATTTTGCAGGTTTTGTTAGTATTTTCTTTATTTCGACAATGTCATTTAATCCAACATCAATATTTTTTCTTGTTTGTCCATCAATTCTTATAGTGTCTGGGAATTTTTCATCTTCATCTATAGGCCATACAATTGCACATGTTGATTTTTTACCACCAATCTCAATTACATCACCTGGTGAAACCTGTAGATAGTCCATTGCATCAGGACCAATTCTAGCACGTTTTTTACCAATATCTCGTTGTTTTGCTTCCTCAACACGCATTTGAAGTGGATCATTTTTTTTAGGCAAAGTGTACACCTATTTCATATCAACAGACATTCTGCTCATATTCAAAACTTCGAATTCGCTTACACCTTCAACTGTTCTGACAGAATTCTCTAATGATTCCATCTGCCCTTCAGCGTCGTTTAAGGTGAATTGTGCCTTGATAAATTCTAATCCAAACGCCAGTGGTTCTTTCTCAAATTTTGTTAATTCTATACCATCTTTTAGATTTGATTTTATTCCATTAACTAGTTCTTCCAAATTTACCTCAGTCCCTGTTGGAAGTATTTTAACAACTAAAAGTATTCTAGCCATTTTTCTAAGGTCCTGAGAATTTGCATGAATCGCATGTATATGTTGAAGCTGATTCTCTACAACTCTCACATCTCCACAGTAATGTTGCATCACACTCTGGGCAATTGAATTTTACAGACTTATCATTAGGCATAATGTGTCTCTTACAACCACTGCATATTGGTAATTCGATATTAGATGACATGAAGATTTTGGTCGTTCCTAGGAATTTATACCTTCCTTGAATTTTTAGTCATGATGAGAAACTAATTTTTTTAGTTCCCCACTAATCAATAACTGTGCAGCACCAAGAGATCTCTTTATTCCGAGTAGTTTAATGATTGAAGTTGTATGAAAATCAAAGTCATCCTTCTTCGAAATATCGTCAATGATTTCTGGTGTTATTGAATCAAACAGTTTGTTGACAGTTTGATTGTCAATACGTGATAGAATTTTTCTAGCGAGTCGTTGGTTTTCAAATTCAGTACCAAATTTGTCTCTCCACATTCTCTCATAATTTACAATTTTCGAAGAATCATTTGTTGCTAGAGCCATAGAAACTGCTTGACCAGCTAAAATACCTGCCATGCCACATGAAAAAATCCCGCCTGCTGTTGTTGGTTTAGCCTGTCCTGCGGCATCACCTGCAATAATGGTATTGCCTTCAACAAATTTTTTGATTGGGCCATTAATCCATATCGGCGCAAAGATTTTTCTAATAATCGAAAAATTTCCTTTTTCTTCTAAAAAATCTTGAATGATTGATGAGGCATTAATCCCTTTTCCTGAAACGCCGACTTTTCCAACACCTTTGCCAGATGGGATTATCCATGCAAAAAATCCTGGATATTTTTCTTGGTCAAAATATATTTCAACAACACCATCATTTATCCAATCTGCATAGACTTCGTACTGTGCAGTTAGATAGATTCCATCTCTGTCTTTATTTGCCAGTGCAGACACACCACGACAGTCAATGAAATATTTACAATCGATATCACCACCAGACGTTTGTACACCGTTAGAAGTTTTTTCTTGAAAGCTCGTCTTAACAATAATTTTTGCACCATTATCTCTTGCCTGTCGTGCAGCCTGCTTGTCCAATTCACGTCTATTGATTACTATAATCTCTTGATTCCTTGAATTAATTTCAAAATGATTTCCGCTAGGAGAAAAAATTCGTGCAGAGTTTATACTGCCATCAAATGATTTTGTAGAAGGCTCGATACCTAATTCATTAAGAGCCTTTTTGCTTACTAAACCACCACAGTGTTCTGGGGTTCCAATTTCAAATCCTTCTTCTAAAACCAGAACTGAATACCCATTCTTGGCAATTTCACGAGCAGATAATAACCCGGTTATGCTTCCTCCAGCAATTACTGCATCATACATTAATGCTATCAAAACATGATTACTATTTAATCCAACTTACATATTTAGATTGTAAAGTTTATCACAGCCAATCTTTACCTATAACCATGTCTGACATTAAGCAAGTTATAGCTGTTAGAACTGATTTAGATATGGGCAAGGGTAAGATTGCTGCACAGGTTGGTCATGCTTGTGTGCTTGGGGCAGAACATGTTAGAAAATCAAATCCAGAATGGTTTGAACAGTGGTGGGATGGTCAAGAGAAAGTTGTCGTTAAAGTTTCCAGCCTCAAGGAATTAGATGAGGTAAGGCGAGGTGCAATAGAACTGGGAATACCTTGGTCAGAGGTAACAGATGCAGGTCATACACAAATTGCACCTGGCACTACGACATGTATATCATTAGGTCCCGCTCCAGAAGAAAAAATCGATAAGATAACAGGCGAATTAAAATTATTGTAAGAATTTGGAAGAAAATATAACGACCCTATAATTTGAAGTAGTCATTGGCTGGAAGCAAAGAGAAGTCTGGAAAGGCAAATAAAGAAAAGACAAAGAAACGAGGTAAAAGTATTAATAAAAAAGCGATATTTGTAGTCGTGTTTTTTGGTGGAATTCTTCTTACGTCTACTATTTTGTTTGCACTACCGCCACCTGATCCTACCGCATCACAAAATGATTCTGAAATGGAAATTACAAAGACTGGAACACCTATGGATAATTTTAGTGATGAAGAAAGAGATGTGTTTTGTGGAGTCGAAGATGCAAAATCAAATTCGTATGTAACTGAATATGAAATACCAACACTATGTACACTACCACTTGCAATTAAAATAGCACCAGATGGAAACGTCTGGTTTATAGAAACTAATACGGGTAATATTGCAGAATTCAATCCTGTCTCTGAACAATTTACAGAGTTTGAAAATCCATTTTGGCCAGAGCAAGGTAGAACAATGTCCTGGGGTATGGATTATTCACCTGACGGTACATTATGGTATACAGATGGAACATATGACACAATTTGGGCATTCAATACGATTAATGAGGAATATCAATTACTTCAATGGCCAATGAGTGAGACTGGCTCACTGCCACAGAAATTAGAAATTGACGGTTCGCGTGTATTCGTGAATGATTTTACTGGGGGAAAAATTCTAGTTTTTGGTTTAGCACAAGATGAAACTGATTTGAGGTATACGAGTATAGTGAATCCAATACCAGAATCATTCACTGGTGACTTTGCAATTGATTCTGAAAATAATTTATGGTATACTACATGGGTTCCAGGGACAACTGGCTTTCTTGTGAAATTTAACTTCTATGACTATCAAAATGAGGTTTCACCTGATGATACAGAGACTACTTTAGAGAAATACATAGAGGTGTTTGATTTTCCAAATGATCTAAACACTGCAAATGGTTTATCGATTGATGAAAATGGAGATGTTTGGATTGCTGACACGTCAAGTAGTTTCTTTTTTAGATTTAATCCCTTAACAGAGGAATTTACAAAATACATAACAACAACACCACCACTAGCTAGCTACGGAAATGTTACAGGCGTAATAAAATCTCCAATATCTAGGCCATATTGGATCATTAATGATAATCTTGGAAATCTCATCTTCAATGAACAGACATCAAATCAGTTTGGTATGTTTAATGTAAAGAATGAATCACTTATCGAGTACATGGTTCCTTCAAAAAATCCAAATTGGGCTGACTGTGATGTATCCTCAAACGTAAACTGTGGCGTGGCACAGATTTTTGGATTTGATGTTGCAGACGGTAAAATTTGGTTCACTGAATGGGCTGAAAATAACATTGGAGTAGTTGATACAACAAAATCATTGCCATTCTCAATCAGTACAGATAAGGAATCACTAACGCTAAAGAAGGGGCAATCAGCAGATATTACTCTTAGAGTGACATATGATAACATTTCAGACTCGGTCAGCACTCAGATAAAGTCAGGGCATACTGCCTCGAGTACCGTCAATTTTTCTGATATCATAATTTCACCATCAAGGGAGTCACTAAATGGTAATTCCGAGAATATCATAATAACGATTTATGCAAGCGAGACGTCATTATCAGGAGACTACAAGGTGTTACTTGGAATAGGAAACAACGAAGTAACTCTCTCACAATACGTAGATGTCATAATAGAGTCGTGATACCAGAAATTGACTCAGAGGTAGGTCTCTCTGTATATTCAACCAAATTTTCAGGAAGTAAAGGCAAAATCAAGCAAAGTAACGAAGATTTTCAAGTTAGCGAAGTAATATCTGAAAAAGCACTTGGTACAATATCTGAGGATAATGGTCTTTCAGTTTATTTACTTACGAAAAATGGAATCGATACAACTCATGCGTTACATGACATTGAAAAAAGATATGGATTATCGCTTCGCGCACTTGGTCTAAAGGATTCTAATGCGGTGACAGAACAATTCGTTCAAACAAAAACGGTATCAAGATCTTTAGAAAAAATTGAAGGCAAAAAATATTCCTTGAAAAGAATTGGGTTTTCCAAAAAACCAATTGCAAAACAGGACATGCTAGGGAATAAATTCAGGATAAAAATTTCTGACTCGACAAACATTTCACAGTTTGATGAATATGATAAAATTCTGAATTTCTTTGGATATCAGAGATTTGGATCAAAGCGTCCAATAACACATCTGGTTGGGAAGGCAATAATACAGAAAAATTATCAGAAGGCAATTGATTTTCTATTGGGATATTCATCAAAGTATGATTCTGACGAGAATAACCATTATAGAAAATTAATCTCAGAGCGTAAATCGGATTCAGAAGTAATCGATGAGCTACCCAAATCTATGGATATTGAAATAACTATTCTCAAAAGCCTGGTAAAGTCAGATGATCAGAAGATTGCTATACGTAAAATCCCATTACAAATGCGACGATTTTACGTTCAAGCATATCAGTCCTACATTTACAACAAGACATTGAGTATGGCTTTTGCATATGAGGAGGACTTGTTTCTTCCACAAGAGAATGATGTTTGTTATGATAGGACTAACAAGTTAGGCAAATTTCAGAATGAGCTTGGTCAGAGACTAACAGTTCCATTAGTTGGACATTCTTATTTCAAGAAAACAAGATTTGATTACTACATACAAAAGATTCTGGAAGAGGAAGAAATTTTACCGTCAGACTTTTTGATAAAAGACTTTCAAGAAATATCGGCAGAG
>CAZMBA010000009.1:0-4710 GCA_964564665.1 uncultured Candidatus Nitrosopelagicus sp.
ATGACAGCAGCAGCTGTAAAAATTTGGTTAAATAAAAGAAAGGAACGTATGGAGCAAGAATTCACAGATGAAAACCATGCGTGATTTCTGATCTTCTTTTATATCATGTATGAAACGTACAACAACATTATGAGATTAATAATTGGGATTACAGGCAGTACAGGTGTAATTTATGGCATAAGAATGCTTGAGGTTTTAAAAAAACTAAACATTGAGACTCATCTGATAATGTCTGAATGGGCAGAAAAATGCATTTCAATGGAGACAGATCATGACGTCACATATGTAAAATCACTTGCAACTACAATTTCTGATGAAAAGAATATGGCTGCAAGTGTTTCAAGTGGGACACATAAAACTGACGGAATGGTTGTAATTCCATGTAGTATGAAGACATTATCAAGTATTGCAAATGGATATGATGAAACATTAGTTGCAAGGGCAGCAGGTGTTACATTAAAAGAATCAAGAAAACTCATTTTGGTAGCTAGAGAGACCCCACTCACAGCAATTAATCTAGAAAACATGTTAAAGCTGGCAAGACTAGGCGTTGTTATTTTGCCACCAGTTACAGAATTTTACACTAATCCTGATTCCATAGATTCAATGATAGATCATATTGTTGGTAAATGCCTTGACCAGTTTAACGTTGAGCATGATCTATTCATACGATGGGGCGCAAAATAAGAAAAAAAATTTACGTCAGGAAAATCTTTCAAATCCATTGGCTAAAATAATTTTTGAGAAAACAGTAAAATCGGAAATAGATAAAGTATTTGAAATAATTTCAAATTTTGAAAACTTTGAGAAATTACTTCCTAACTTTTACCCATCAATCATCATCAAATCAGTAAGAGATGAAAGTTCACTAGTGGCTGAACATCTAAAATTAAACGATAATGAATTTGTAATAATGGCCAAACATTTCAGTAAACCTCCACACAGACATGAAATGCGTGTAGTAGGCGGTGACATCAAAGGAAGCTATATCATTGAAAAACTGATCCCACTAGAATCTGGAGTAAAAATCATTGTAGAAGCAAAAATCAATGTATCGAAACGGTTTGGCAGTATTTTGAAAAATAAAGATTATGATATTGCATTACAAAGTCTATATGATGAATTTGTATCTATGATAGAAAAAAACTAATCCTTTTGCTCTTTGAATTTTTTTAATTCTTCGTCTGCTTCGATTTCACCTTTTTTATATTCACCTTTTGCTTTACCAAATGTTTTTGCCAATTCTGGAATTTTTTTGGCACCAAAAATGAATATTGCTGCAAGTACTATGATAATGATCCATTCTTGACCTGCAATGAAATTGAATAGATTTCCAATCATTGATTACCAAACCGTATTTTTCTCATTTAAGTCTTGATAGTCTCTTTTTCTTTACGCTCGACTATTACCATGCCTACAATGTAAAGTGCAATCATAGGACCAGCAATGAACCACATTGTGACACCACTTCCATCGGGTGTTATTATAGCACCAAAAATTACTATTGCTATAATTGCATATCGTATGTTTTTTCTCCAAAACTTTGCAACGGTTAATCCAGACATGCTTAATGCGTACATTACTAATGGTAATTGAAATGATATTCCAAATGCCAATAGAAATTGTAAAACGAATGAAACAAAATCCATAATGTTCAAAAATGTTACCAGTCCAGCCGACTCACCGTATTTGTAGAGGAAATCTAAAATGTATGGTACAACTAGTGTATACGAAAATATACATCCTGTAATAAATAATCCTATAGCAGGAATTGTAATTGTCCGACCAACGTTAATTTCTCTTTCTTTAAGAGCAGGTTTTAAGAATGAGGCAAATTCTCTAATGATAATTGGAATACTGGCAACAATACCAACTAGTGCAGCAATGTATACTTGAGAAAAAAATGCCTGTCCCGGTGCAGTTTGTATTAATTGTACAGTTTCAGGAACAAGCTCTTGTCTCATTGAATTTGTAATTTGTGCTGCAATATTATCAAGTGGCTCTGGAGTTGGATAATACAATGTTATTCCCATTAGATCAAATGGTGCAAAATGAAATGTCAGTAGAAATGCAGTGATTATTCCAATGGACGCTACAGATCTAAGAACTCGGCGTCGTAATTCATGTAGATGAGGATATATCTCATTCAGTTCTGACATCAAGAATGAATTATGAGTTACATTACAAAAATGTTTCAACTATAGGATTATGGGATTGGAAGTAGTTTTGCTTCAGGAAAGCCCCATTCCTTGAGTTGGTCTTGTGTGGTATCATGTAATTCCATACTAATTATTGGGTTTGCGTTTAATTGAGTTTCAAGTTCTTTTGCCAGACTTGCAATTTCCTTTGGATCATAGGTCTCTTTTGAGCCTTCTAGGAATATTCTTTCACCTTTTTCTACAGCTTGCCCATCAAACTTACTTTTCAAAAATTTTGTTATTGAAGAAAGTTCACTTCTATCTATATTGTTGTAATAGTAAACTATTCCTTTTTTTGACTCATAGTCAAGTGGGGTTCCATTTCTGTACAAAAATATACCAATGAAGATAGCATCCTCTTCTGGCTCGCGAACACATTTAATTTCCCAGTTTAAGATTTTGTCAGGATTGTAGGATAGGCTTTCAACATCATCATATGTTAGCTTCCAATATCGGAATTTACTCATTGCATTGAAAATATTATACTGTTATAAAATCCATTGTAAATAACGTGATAACATTTAACTTGAAACAAAAAATTACTGTTTTGTTGGCAAATTACAACGTAGACGTTATAATCGAAAATAAGCCAGGAATTAACGATCCTGAGGGTGATACAATTTTAAATGATCTTGTTCTTAAAGGAAAATTTTCAAATGTAAAAAAAATACGTTCTGCAAAAATGCTAAAATTTTCTATCACTGAAAAGAATAAAAAATCAGCCGAATTAAAGGTGTTAAAAATATGTGATGACCTAAGAATTTACAATCCACTTGTTAGTAATGTAATTGTAAATGTTAGAAAAAGTTAGTCCGGATTAATACTTTTTATTGTTCCATCAACCAATAACTGATCGCGAAGATATGCAGCTAAATCAGTTTGAGTGATAACTCCGACTAGCTTACCATTTTCTAGCACCAATAATCGACGGATGTTATTGTTTAGCATTTTCTGTATTGCATCTTCAATTGGCGTTGTTGGTTCAACCCATCTAAATTTGTATGACATTATTTCAGATATTGGCGTATCTGATGCATGCTTGTCTTCTGCTGCTAATTTACGAACAAAATCTTTCTCACTGAGGACACCTATTGGCAATCCATCTTTTATTATCACGAGGAAACTAATGTCATTCTCTGAAATTATTTTGGCTGCATCTGCCGCACTTTTATCATCTTCAACTGTTATTACATCTTTACACATTATATCCCTAATTTGACCCATAACCACAGTGTGGAATTTGTAAATAAAAAGATGGTTATGTATGTGATAAATTTTATACCTCGTATTTCAACAGTTAGTGTGAAAGTCGGGGTTATCGTTTTTCCTGGCAGTAATTGTGATCGTGACATGTATCACGTTTTAACTGATGTATTCAAATTAGACGCACAGTATTTTTGGCATGAAAAAAACCTACCAAAGAATATAGATGCTGTAGTTTTACCAGGTGGATTTTCTTACGGTGATAGACTTCGTGCTGGTGTCATTGCAGCACATAGTCCAATTATCTCAGATGTAAAAAAATTGGCAGAAAAAGGAATCCCGATTTTAGGGGTTTGTAATGGGTTTCAAATTTTGGTAGAATCTGGATTACTTCCAGGGGTACTTCTGAAAAACGATTCTTTGAATTTCATGTGTGAGTGGACAAACCTGATTGTAAAAAATAACACAACACCATTTACTAATAAATTAAAGCTTAATCAAAAAATCCCCATACCAATTGCAAATGGTGAGGGTCGATATTTTGTAGATGATAGCCTATTTAACAAACTTAAGAAAAAAAACCAAATTGTTTTTTCATATCAAAACTATGTTAATGGTTCAATCGAGCAAATTGCTGGAGTATGTAACGAAAACGGTAATGTAGTTGGTATGATGCCACATCCAGAACGTGCTGCAGAAAAAGAAATCAATCCAGTTGATAATAAACCATCATCACTAATCTTTGAATCATTAGTTGAATCTATAGGAGTAAGAAAATGAGTTTACAAGAACATGAGACTAGACATATCAAAAATAAACTAAAACGAAAACTAACTAAAACAGAATTACAGATCATTGCTGCAGAATGGTCAGAACATTGTTCATACAAGTCATCAAAGAAACATCTAAGAATGTTGCCAACTACAGGTCCAAAAGTAATCAATGAGAAAGGATACGACTCGGGAGTTTTGGATGTCGGGGATGGATATGTCGTAACAGTTCACATTGAAAGTCATAACCATCCTTCAGCAGTAGAGCCATTTGGTGGCGCAGCAACAGGTGTGGGTGGAGTAATACGAGACATTTTATCTACAGGTACAAGACCTATTGCAATTTTCGACGGATTACGTTTTGGGGATATAGAAAATGACTCACACGCAAAATGGTTGTTTAAGAATGCAGTAACTGGTATTGCTGATTATGGAAATTGTTTAGGTATACCAACCATTGGAGGTGAAGTAGAGTTTGATAAGTGCTATAAAAAATATGCATTGGTCGATGTAGCAGCGGTTGGATTTGGAAAGAAAGA
>CAZMBA010000010.1:0-7017 GCA_964564665.1 uncultured Candidatus Nitrosopelagicus sp.
AGCAAATTGGTATCTTCACTTAGCAAAGCAAGCAGAAAAAAATGTTCAAGCAGGAAAGTTTGAGATCTTAGAAAATCAAAGTGATGTAAAAGTAATGGGTCCGTCCATATTCGAATCTTTTTCTACATGTCTAGATAATGCACTAAGAATAACTAAAGCTGTTTTGATTGGTGGACTTGCATTGTTTATCACAACTATTTTTCTATAGTTTTCATTTTATCCAAGTTTCCATAAAATTCATCTAAAAACGAAGACAGTTCCATTATTGGGACAATTGGTACTTGGTTTACAAAGTCAACCTTTTCTTGGTGTAGCGTTACAATGACTGGAATTGCGGATGTTGATTCTGTTTTCTCTACATATCTCTTAACTCGCTCAACTTGTTTATTGACTATATCATTCAAGGCTGACTGAGTCATTCTTTTCCAATGCTTACAATCAATTAGTATCGAAATACCAAGTTTAATTCCAACAACATCAATTTCCATTCGTGGTTTAGTTAGTATCAAATTCTTCTGTACTTGAAACCCGTTTTCATCTAAAATATGACTGACTAACTCTTCAAAATTTTGCCAACTGAGAAATTCTGATACATCTTCTATGTTTGCTCCATTCCTGATTGCAAATACTGAAGCGCTGATTCTGTCACTATCATGGAACTCGACAATATTTTCATCCAATCTTCCAATTCCATTATGAATAAAAATTTGAAGTAGCTCTTTGGCTGAAAACTCATCCATTTCTGAGGCAGTAGCAAAATCATGTGGAGATATACCGCCTGGAATTATTGCTCTTATGCCTCTGATGATTAATTTATGATGCAATGTAAAAATGGTATCTGATATTACTATTAAAAGCCTAAAATTTACTAGTTGCTAACCATTAATGAAACAATTGAAAAAAATTAAAATTTTTCTGGCATGCTCTCTTTTATTTTCAGTATTCCCATGTGCCTTTGCGGAAAAAGGCACGTTTCTAGATGAGATAAGATTTGTGCAATATCTTGACGAAAATACAGCACTTGAAGAAGTAAGAAATGGCAAGCTTGATTTGTATTATTATCGAGTATCATCAGACCGATTAAAGGACTCAGATTCACGTGATGGTCTACAAGTTTTTGAATCAACTGGAGGTTACTTTAGTATACTTACAAATCCAACCGATGCTGGTGATTTTAATCCATTTTCCATACGAGAAGTTAGATACGCATTAAACTTTCTTGTCGATAGGAATCTAATTGTAAATGAGTTACTTGGTGGTTATGGTTCCCCAATGATCTCAAACTATGGATCTTTTTCTGCTGATTATCTTGGAATTATTGATGTACTAGAATCATTTCAATTTAGGTACAACCCAAGTCTTGCCAATCAGATAATCATAGAAAATCTTGAAGAGAAAGGAGCCTACAAGAGTAATGGTGTATGGCATTATGAAGATAAACCGATTGAAATCACATTTTTTATTAGAAGTGATGATCCTGCTAGAAAGGCAATTGGTGAGATTTTGTCATCTAAACTGGAGTCTATTGGTTTTGTTGTTAAGAAAGAATTTGGAGATTTGAATAAAGCCTTTGTCTTGGTGTATGGTTCAAATCCAGCAGAACAGAAATGGCATCTTTACACGGAAGGTTGGGGTAGTTCAGGATTTTCTAGATATGATTCTGTGGCATTAGCCCAGATGTATTCGCCATGGTTTTCAAATATGCCTGGAAATAACAATCCGTCTTACTGGAATTATCATAATGAGTCTCTTGATGATATTACCCAAAAAATCTATTCCAGTGAATTTACCACTTCGCAAGAACGCATATCACTGATTAAAGAGGCCACGAAGGAAGGTGTGAATGAGTCAGTAAGGATTTTTCTTGCAAGTAAGGTTGATCAATATGTTGCCAATGAAAATGTTGATGGTGTAATTAATGCATTAGGTGCTGGAGTACCTAGTAGATTCACACCAATTAACATACAAACTGCAGATGATACTCTCACCGTAGGCGTAAAACAAATCTATCAAGGTTCATGGAATCCGGTTGCAGGGTTAACAGATACTTACAGTACTCAAATATGGTTCACGTTATTTGATCCAAGCCTTACTGGACATCCATTTAGTGGAGAAGCCTTACCTATCAGAACGAACTGGCAAGTTGAAACTAATGGGCCTGATCTAGTAGTCTCTGTACCATCAGATGCTATAATCTGGGATACACAATCAAAAAAATGGACAGAAGTTGGTCCAGAAACTTTTGCAACCAGTAAGGTAACATTTGATCTTAAACTCGGAAAATGGCATAACGGTCAGAATATGGATATGAATGATGTAATGTATTCCATGTATTTTTTGTTGGAATGGGGTTCTGAAAAAGATGAAGCCGATAAAACTTTTGACTCTGATTATTCACCACAAGCAGCACAAAATGCAGAGACACTTGTTGGAATCAGGCCTATCAATGATCATACAATTGAAGTTTACACTAATTACTGGCATTTTGATCAAGGTGAAATTGCATCATGGTCAAGCCCATGGAGCAGTATGCCATGGGAAATAATGGCGTCCATGGAGAAAATAGTAACTGATGGTAAATCTTCCTTTTCTCGTTCGGAATCAATCAGTAAGAACGTTAACTGGTTGTCATTAATAATACCAAACGATGCTAGAACGGTTCAAGATCAACTTCAGAATTTCAAATCGTCAGAGCATATTCCAGATGCATTATCACAATTTGAACAATTTCCAAACTCTTATTCTAGGTATCAATCATCGATAGATTGGATAGAAAAATATGAACATGCGGTCATCAGTAATGGACCATTTTATCTAGAAGGTTATTCCCCTGACTCGCGAACTATTATAATCAAATCATTTGATTCTGAGGGCTATCCTTTGATGCAAGGAGAATGGCAAACATTTGAGAATGCCAAGTTTCCTTTTATTGAATCTGTAGAGCTCGATGAATTGGTTGAAAAAGACACAAAGCTGAGCGTTCCTGTCAAAACAAAAAATGCATCTGAAATACATTACTTCCTTTCTGACTCAGAAGGTCAAATTATCAGATCTGGAATCCTGCCTGTAAGTGAAGATTTCTCCACAATCATACTGGAAAGTAGTGATGTCAAAAGTTTACCATTAGACCCAATCACATTAAAAATTTTTGCTGCATCTGACGATGTTCTGAGACCATATGAATTTTCAACCAGCTTTCTAGTTACCGAATCAAACTCATTATTACCTGAATCTACAGTTTCTAATAATCTCTCGAGTGTGAAAAGTGATGATGATCCTACACTTATCGTAATTGTGGTTCTTTCTATAATTGGAATTGCAATGTTTGCATTGAAGAGAAAGATGACAAAGAAATCATAGTTTCTTACCTATAACAAATAACGTTCCGTATTCTCGTCTCCATTTTGCTTTATTTGTTGGATCCAATATGTGTTTCGTCTTTGTTTCAAATCCAACATCCATAAACATTTTTTTCCATTCATTTTCAGAGCGAAGATCCATTGGAACGTCCATGTCTTTAATCCATCGTGTTGTAAGTTTGTTGTCTTTGTAAAAATCTGTTCCACAATAAAACATGCCATTTTTTTTTAACAGTTGAAACACATTTTTTAATGCAGACTCCATTGGGACTGAATAATATAACGATTCCATTGAAAAAATAACATCAAACTTATCCTTATACATCCATGATGCTAGATCCGTTTCAAAATAACACTCCTTTTTTCTGATTTGCTTTGTTTTTGCCCTTTGTATCATGATTTTACTCTTATCTATTCCAACTGCCTTTTTGCATTTTGGTTCACCTGCAATTTTTCTTACTACCCAGCCGTTGCCACACCCGATATCTAAGAATGTAAATGGTTTTTCAAAGGTGATTCTGTCTAAGAATTTATTTACGCTTAGTCCATGGCCAGCTTCCATATCTTCGGCTCTACCTGCCTTTGCCCAATTGTCGAATAATCGTGAAGTCTTATCCATTATTTTCATCTTCAGAAATCAATTATAATTATAACCGTACTCTTTGATTATAGTAATTATCTCATCTTCTGATTTTGCATTTTGATAATCCTTTAGGAGATTCTCATTTAATTCCAAGAAAGTGTGACCCCAATTGAATTTGAGAAGTAGGCTTGAACATAATTCTTTATACCCCAGTATGTAGACTGCAGATGCTAATGCTTCAACAGTTGTTAATTTGTTTAATTTAGAATAGTTCACTGGATTGCCTGCTAGCAAAGGTGGTAATTTTCTTGGAATTCCAGTAAAACCCTCTTCAAACATTTTTTCAGCCTTATTCCACGAGCAATCAATACCAGTAATAGAATGTATGAAGGTTTTTTCTTTGTTCAATAATGTACTAGATGCAAATGGATGTAGAACTATTGTTTTTGAGCGAGTGTTTGTAATTTTTTTTGCTAATCCTAACCTAACTAATTTTGCAGCAGTGCACTTCTTAGGATCATCCTGATTCAACATCAAGACATTAATTTTCATACTTTAAGTAGTGATTTGGTCTATATTGCTTATTCTAAATTAACGTATGATACTTTGTAATAAAATCTTGATGGCTGATCCTCTTTTATCACTTTAACATTCCAGTCTTTTATGTCAATTGGTGTTCCATCAAGCTCAGGTAAAATAGAGAATTTTTCTAATCTAACATCTGCACCGCTATATCTGATTTTATAATTTATATCATCGATTGTAACTATCTCATAAATTTGACCTGGTTTTCGTGTGGAGTCATTTACTAAACATGAACTGCTTTGACCTACTACACAAACTCCAGTTGGTGTGGATACTTGAATATTTACAGATGCTTCTTGACCTCGTGCAGAAGTAAACAATGAACCCTGTATAACACGTGGTAATAATTCAGAATCTTCTACATTCTTTTGTCCCAATGAGATTAAAATGTCAGAATCTGCAATTCTGTTAAATTTATCTATGATCTTTTTTACTAAAGATGATTCTGAAAATTCAGAAGTTGAAGGTTGACCAGTCAAGATGTCCTCCACTACTATGAATGATGTATCTGCCATACCTATTGCTGAGCCAGCTCTTACTTTGTATTCCCCGATACCTGCCAAGCTTGATGGTAGATTATAGTCCCATGAGAATGTGTGTGTTGTGTCTCCCTGTTCAGGAATAACTCTGGCTTGGCTTTTTTCAGTAATACATTCCTGATTTATACAGGCATATCCTGAAGATACAGGCGTATCTACGACTATTCGAACGTCATCGAAATAAAACACATTTTTAATTTCTCCAGAGATTCTAACAATTTCACCTGGTAGGTATTCAGACTTGTCGGTTGTTACAGTAAGCTCAGGTTGGGTCTGAGTGCCTGTATTATCAGTTATGAAAGCGGTGGTCTCTGCAATGTTTCCAATGTATGCAGCCTCAACAGCATATGAGCCTGTTAGGAAGATCTGTGGACGTATTTCAAAAACTGCATTAAAACTACCGTCTTCATCTGGTATAACTCTCAAGCCTAAATCACGAAGAATTGTTTCTTGACTATCTTTTACAGGAATTCCCGTTGTGGTATGAAAATGAGTTGAGGTATCTAATACGAGAGCCTTAGGATATGGAATTGTTATGTAAACTGGAGCGGCTAATGTGTGGTGCCATGTATTATCACGGTTAAGACTTCCTTTGACAATTAAGTGGTCACCTGTTTCAAATTTATTATCGTTAGAACAATCTATGTTTCTATCTAAACGCAAATCTTCCATTACATTCCTTGTAAGAGGATCTGCCCTTGTACTCTTACATAATTCGATTGAAATTCTGTCTTGCTCAACCAATTCCTCCTCTGGTATCTCATCCTTAGGTATAATCTCAAATTCATATGTTCCAACTAATTGCTTGTCTTGATATGCGGTGACTTTAGCTTTGTAAGTTCCAATATTAAATAGAACGGAGTTCAAAACAACTGTCTTTTCAAAATTACCATTTTCATCTAGTATGATTTTATATGATAATGGTATTTTTTGACTTGTGTGCTCGTATCCAGTTGCACCAACAAATTTACCAAGATGATTTAGAAAATTAATTTCGACTACATCATGTATGCCACTACCACTGCCACCAACTTCGCTGTTAGGTACAAATCCTACAATCTGACCTGATATTATCAGCGGTGTGTTTAGGTTATAGCTGGATTGATCAAAACTCACATCCAATGAAGGTCCTACATCTTCTTCCGTTGCAGTCTGACTCATTGCTGGTACGATTGAGCCACCAATAAGTAAAATCCCTAATAGGGTAAATACAAATGGATTTTTCAACTGCATTTTACATTATTTTTCCCTAAATTTGGAATAATAGATTCTAATAGAGAAAAAGTTGATCTCTTAGTCAAAGTCGTATATACTGCTAGCCTCAATGACTGGAGTTATATCTCATATTCTTTAAAGAAGACGCAGAATTCGTCTACTTTTGAGTTTTTTTGGAATCACAGTTTGGACACTTTTTGTTAGTGATCTTCTCCCCACATTGAACACAAATCCCCTCCCCGACAGATTTGGAAATTGTTTTTTTTCTGCGACCAACAATGACTTTGATTCCAATATAGATGGTTATGGAAATTATAATTGCATAAATTGGTTGTAAGCCAACCCCCATCAAGCCAATCAAAAAAAGGAATACGCCAGCAATTAGAAGTATCTCCCGTCTTTGAAAACTCAATTCATGATTAATCTAATTGAATAAATTAAAAAGTTATGCCAAGACTCAGAGCCAATAAGATTACTTCATACTAAAGTCATCACTCTAACTCTTCTTCATTGTCTGTCAATTGGTAGAAAATTTTCTAATATTAAAATTAAATGGGAGCGGCGAGATTTGAACGCGCGACCTCTGCGTCCCAACCGCAGAATCATACCAAGCTAGACCACGCTCCCAGCGAACAAAAACAAAAGCCCAATTTAAGCTACACAAATGAATTTTAAATAAGGTCAAAAAACATTGCGTATGGAAATGGATGAATATATTAGAGCAGGAAAAATCGCT
>CAZMBA010000011.1:0-5360 GCA_964564665.1 uncultured Candidatus Nitrosopelagicus sp.
TAGTTCTTTTTGCTTTTCCACTGGTAATTTTCTTAATTCATCTCTATCTTTTACACCAGAACTTTTTGCCTCCTCAAACATTAGTGTGCCATAGCTCTGTACACTCACAGCAATTCCAGTATCAGATAATTTTTCAACTATGGTTGTAACAAGCGAGGTTTTCCCTACACCTGGGATTCCAACAATTACAACTTTTTTATGTATTTTTTCTACCAAGAGCAGCACCAAGACGCGGCATTACTACCTCTACCTGTTCTTTAACTAACTGGTTATAATAGTTAATTAAAATATCAACTGTAAGCAGAATTCCAATTCCTGTACCAAATACTCCTAAAACATCCGAGACTCCTGCAATCAGACCAAGTATTGCTGAACCGATAAGAGTTACGGATGGAATATATCTATTAAGCAATGATTCTATAGGCTTGTTTGATCGTCTAAATCCTGGAACTTGTACATCTGCATCAAGTAGATTTTGTGCAGCCTTCTTTGGTGACAAGCCACCGAGCTCAACCCACAACTTGCCAAACACAATTACTATTGCAACCATGAATATGACATATCCAACAGCCCTCAGTGGATCTAAAAGAGCTACATCTAAACCTCTTGGTGGTGTCATGTAGTAAATTAGTCCGCCAATAGGAGATGCTGGTGCTGTCGGGTCGAACTGTCCGAGAATATTCCAAAACTCATTAGTATTCCGCGGGTTTACCTGCGCCCAAAACATCTGACCCATAAATACAATATTAGCGGTTAATGCCGAAGCTAAAATTACAGGTATGTTAGAAACATACATCATCTTAATAGGATATGTTGCTGCAAATCCACGATATTTTGTTGATACGATTGGAATTTCAACTTTCATTCCTTGTGTATAAACCAAAATCAGTAATATTCCAGCTGTGAGACATAAACCAAAAATACTCGGCAGCTGGTTTGACCTGAACAAAGAATCAGCGACGTCACCATATGCGAACATTTGCCCTATAAATGGAAATACTCCTATGGAACCGCCGTCTCCGGCAGGCAACGGGCTAAACAGGCTCCAAAGAATCTGCTGTGAAACACCAGCCATGATAAATACACTAATTCCACTTCCCAGACCCCAACCCTTTTGAATCATTTCGTCTAGGAACATTACAATAATTGAAGCGCCCATTAGTTGGCCCATCAAGATATACAGCACATGCGGTTCAGTAATACCAGGTCCATAAACTGCAATTGCGTATACTGCCGACTCGGCAACAATTACAACATATGTGACTAATTTAGTAGCAGTCTGAAATACACCTCTTTCAGCAGGATTTTTGAAATCAAATTTCAGTATGTCCGAACCACGAAGTAATTGCATAAGTAATCCACCGGTAACAATAGGACCAATGCCAAGTTCTACAAGAGAGCCCTGCTGTGATGCAAAAATGACTCGTGCAAATGCCAGAAAGTCGAATTCAGGTGCAGTTGCCCCAAACAATGGAGTTTGCCCCATAACCATATAGATGACAAGTGCACCACCAGTCCAAAGTAATCTATTTTGTAATGATAGTTTCTTTTTTGGTTTTGGTACTTGAGGAACGTAAGGTTCAGCCTTGGCTACAATTTTTCGTATAGTTTCAGTTAGTGTTCCTTCAGCCATCGTTATTTTCTACGTCTTCATTTTTCTCTTCTTCAAGAGGTACTTCAATATTTTTGTTAGTTTTTTGAACAGGTAATGTTACTTCTCCTCCAGCTTGTTTTATTTTTTCCTGAGCAGAAACTGATGCGTACTTTACTTTAATCGTATATGCATTTGTTATTTTTCCGCCACCAAGAAGTTTATCAATTTCTAGGCTTGTGAGATCCAAGATGTTCTTAGAATTTTCAGATTTTCCTACCTTAGCGAATAAATCATCAAGATCACGGACGTTAACCCATTTTTTTGTAATTACTGAAACTGATGCTGGACGATGTGTAGATTCATGACCAAAGTGATCTTGATCTTCTTTAATCACAGTGCTCCAAAGGTGTTTAAGATGTCCAGAACGTCCAAGACCTCCTTTATGTCCAAATGATCTGTGTTGGCCGACTTGACCCCAACCCATGTGTCTTCCGCCTCTTAACCTTCTTGTTTTTCTTAATCTACTAGCCATTTTACATCATTCTTTTTACTATGACAGAAAGCTCTTTGTTATAACCCAAAACGCCTTTTTGCCCGTAAAGTCGTTTTGTACTTCGCTTAAATCCATGTCGTGGTGGATCTAAGGCAAACCAAGGTTTGAGTGGTTTTAATTTTGATAGTGATGTCTTGCCTTCTGCAAGTGATGTGGCCAATTCATCCATAGATTTGAAGCCAACAGAAGTGATATCTTCATTTGTGACTTTTTTGTAGCCAGTTTTTCTGGCTTTCTTATCTAATAGCTCCTTAGCAGTTTCAACGTCAACCTCTTGCCATGAAACGTAATGCTGAATTTTTCTTAGCATCCCAAGTGTGTTTTCCTTCTCAGGAATGATAGTTGCTCTATATTTTTTTTCTAGTTTTAATAATGACATTGTGGTGGTGGCCCAATAAGGAACATCTGCTTGACCACAAATTCTAACAACTAAAAACGCTTTTGCCATTTCTATCAACCCTGACTAAATGTTTGCCTTAAACATTGTAAAAGAGCTTTTGATGTTGAATTCATGGTAGTTGTAGAACCTTTTGTATATGTCCATGCGTCTTTCAGACCTGCTAATCTTAATAAATTTCTGATTTTTCCTCCAGCAACTAATCCTAAACCTCTTGGTCCAGGTAAAATCTCAATTGCAACACTTCCACCTTTTCCTTTAACTTTGAATGGAACAGAATGCTTTTGTTCACACCTACATTCCCAACTTCCACACCCAAGTTTAACTGGACTAACATTAAGGAATGCAGCATTATTTGCTTTTTCAATTGCAATTCTCATCTGTTTTGATTTTCCTAAACCTATTCCTAGCCAACCATTTTCATTTCCAGCTGCAACCAATGCCTTGAATCTAGTGGATTGCCCGTTAGGTGTCATCTTTTGAATTAATCCAACGTCTATAACTTCAGTTTTTAGATCTGGTAAAAGTTTCTTAATTATTCCTGCTTCTTGAATTCTAAATCCTTTTTCATAAATCTCTTCCATGGTAGAAATTTCGCCCGATTCAACCTTTTTGCCAAGGATTGTTTTTGGTACCCATGGTATCACAACAGGCTCACGTCTTGGACGTCTTGGTCTATCTCCTTGACTGCCAGGTCTACCTCCTTGACTGCCAGGTCTACCTCCTTGACTGCCAGGTCTACTTGATTGTGTAGTTTGACTCATTGAGTTTTTACCTCACCGTCAATTTTTGATTTTACAATTGCAATGTCATTTTTAACCTTAAGATGATCTCCATTGATTCTTTCTTCTGGAGGAAATGTTTCTTCATCAGATGGTACTTTTATTCCTGCATCAACTATTCCTTTGACTGCAGCTGCCATTCTTTGAGTGTACTTTCTAGTACCACTGTAAACGATTGCATTATTGACACCTTTAGCCAATGCTTTCTTTCCTACAGAATATCCAGTGAGATATGCAGCTGGAATATTTTTTCGAGAGCCTTTCCAACCCTCTTTTATAAGGAATCGAGAATGGGATGATGCGACAACTTTGTCGCCAGAAATCTCTGGTTTTAGAATCTGAACTTGTGTATTTTCATTAGTAACGTTAACTGATATGAAATCACGCTTACTCATTAGCATAATCTTCCTTTTCTTGTAATTTGTCTTCTCATTACGAATTCTTTTCAATATTTTGGAATAGGCCATCTATATGGGAAAACTCGAATTTCCTATTATAAACCTTAGACGTTTAGTAAGGAAACTAATAGTGCTTTTTGAATATGCAAGCGATTTTCAGCTTCGTCCCATACAACAGATTGTGGACCATCAATTACATCGCTGCTAACCTCTTGATCCCTTTTTGCAGGAAGGCAATGAAGAAAAATCGCATCCTTCTTTGCCTTCTTCATCAAATCTGTATTAACTTGAAATTTTGGAAGAAATTTCTCTAATCTGTCTTTTTCGGTGTTATGAATTGAAACAAACGTGTCTGTCATTACTACATCTGCGTCTTCAGCTGCCTTGATAGGATCATTTGTAATTTCAATATCTGTGTGAAGTTTAGCTGTTGAAACTGCAACATTGCTTGGTTCAAAGCCGTCAGGTGTTGCAACTGAAATCTTTGTCTTTAGTTTTGAGCATCCAAGTATCAATGAATTACAGACATTATTACCATCTCCAATCCAAGCGATTTTAATTTTTTTTAGATTCTTCTTATGTTCTTTAATAGTCATAAAATCGGCAAGAATTTGACACGGATGATACAAGTCTGACAAACCATTAATCACCGGTATGCTAGAATGTTGAGAAAATTCTTCCAAAGTATCATGATCATAAACGCGTGCCATTATAACATCAACATATCTTGATAAAGTCTTTGCAGTATCGGAAATTGTTTCACCACGTGACATCTGGAGATTATCTGACGATAGTGTTATGGCGTGTCCACCAAGTTGTAACATTCCAACCTCAAAACTGACACGTGTACGTGTGGAAGGTTTTTCAAAAATCATTGCGAGTGTTTTGTTTTGTAAGATAGGTTTTTGGTGTCCTTTGTTTTGTTCTTTTTTAAGTTCAATACCAAGTTCCAACAAATGTTCCATTTCTTTAGAATCTAATTCGTCTAAAGTTAAGACATTCTTGTTTTTGATTTTTAATTTCATAAAAGATAGACTAGTAATTGTTTCTTATAGTTTTGTAAAGGCTATGGATTTGGTCTTCCATCAGAAATCCATTTCCTGATTTTTTTGGCCAAGTTTTTTGCTTCTGAATCATTTTCTGGTGGTGCTACATCAAACAAATTTGCATATTCATTGATGTCATCTGTCTTTATTCCTTCAAAGGGATCATCGCTATCATTTTCTGGTTCTGGTGTTGGTTCTGGTTCTGATAAATTGATTTCATTCTGTTCAAAGACGTTTTCTAAGAATGTAGTTTTGTCAAATGGGATTAAATCATCATATTCTTGCCCCACACCAACATAAAGAATTGGTGTAGAGGTTACATTCACAATTGATAATGCCGCACCGCCTCGTGCATCTGCATCGCTCTTAGTAAGAATTGAACCGTCAAATTGTACATGCTCATGAAATTCTCGTGCTTGGCTAACAGTATCGTTACCAGCTAAAGAATCACCTACAAAAATTTTCAGATCAGGTTGAACAACCTTGGTAATTTTTCCTATTTGCTCCATTAAATTTGAACTTGTTTGCATTCTACCAGCAGTATCAACTAAAACACAGTCCACTTTGTGTGATTTTGCATACAAAACAGC
>CAZMBA010000012.1:0-8159 GCA_964564665.1 uncultured Candidatus Nitrosopelagicus sp.
AACATATTTGCAATCAAAAGGACCAGGTGCAGCTTCAGGATGGAATTGTACAGCAATGCAATCTTTTGTTTTGTGTTTTATGCCTTCAACTGTGTTATCATCAGCGTTTGAAAACCATAGTTTAAAATCAGATTGTTCTAAAGATTCAGGTTTTATTCCATAACCATGATTCTGACTCGTAACATAAACCTGATTTGTTTCTAAATTGATACAAGGATTATTCTGACCCCGATGCCCATACTTTAGTTTATAAGTTTCAGTATTTCCTGCAATACCAATAATTTGTGCTCCCAAACAAATACCTAATGTAGGAATATTATTATCAATTAATTTTTTAGCTGTGTCAATAGTTTCAGGACAATTTTGAGGATCACCTTGACCACTACTCAAGACAACTCCTTTTGGATTATATGACATTACTTTATCAAACGGAGTATTCCAAGGAACGACTATTGCTTTGTATCCTAATTCTCGAATATTTCTAACAATAGCATTTTTTGCTCCAGTATCAATAACAACCACAGATTGTTTATCATCACCATAAATTTTTTCCTCCTTAGTAGATACAATATCCATAAATTTTTCAGAATTGTATTTTGTAACGTTAGCAAGTTCTTTTTTGATTTTTTCAACATTAATTTGTTCATCAGATACAACAAGAGCAGCCATCATCACGCCACTGCTTGTAAGATTCTTGGTAATTGCTCTAGTATCAATTCCAGATATGCCCGGAACTTTTTCATTATACATCCATTCATCTAGAGTTATTTTCAGATTCCAATGACTTGCGGTTTGAGATAGCTCGTGAACTACTAGACCTCGAATTTGCATCATGTCAGATTCAAAGAATTTAGAAATTCCATCATCGTCGACTTCGGTTAAATCCGGAATTCCATAATTACCAACCAGTGGATATGTTAGTGTAAGAATCTGGCCGTTGTAAGAGTGATATGTTAGAGCTTCTGTATAGCCAACCATCCCTGTATTAAAGACAATTTCGCCAAAAACTGTAGTAGAAAAACCAAATCCCATTCCATCATGAATGGTACCATCGGAAAGGATCAGCTTCGCATTTTTATCAGCGTGTTTCGATTTTTTTGTGGAAATTGTGACCCACGTTGTGTCATCTAAATTCTGAATTTAAATTTATTGAAATGATCGCAAAAAAATTCTATAATGCACCGAATTGTTCACTCCACTTATGATATGCACGAACCATTTCAGTTGAAACACTTGGTTTTCTCTTATTTTTGATATCTCTAAAGTCTGACATCATAAGTTCACGTGGTTGTGATGGCATCTCACCTTCAACTGGTTCACCGAAACCTGGAGAATTAAATAATTCATTTACTACTTGAAGTTGTGCCCCTTGGCATACATCCTTTATGTCACTTGCACTATATCCATCAAAATGTTTAGCCAGTGTAGTTGGATTTACTCTCGGACTCTTTTTCAGTGGTGATGTATATAGCTCAAATAATTTATCTCGTGCTTCAGTTGAAGGTAATGAGACATAAATCCTCTTCTGGAATCGTCTAAGAAATGGCGTGTCAAGACTCCAAGGTTTGTTAGTTGCGCCAATAACATACAGCATAAGCTCTTTGCCTTTACCGTTTACTCCATCCATTTCAGATAAGAATTGGTTTTTAGCTCTAATCTCGCCTCCAACCTCACTATTTCTGTCTCCTAACAAAGAATCTACCTCATCTATGAATAGAATTACAGGCTTGCCTTCTCTCTCACAGTATTCTCTTGCCATCTTGAAAAGTTTTGAAACGTTTTTTTCAGCTTCACCTAACCATTTACTCATCATGGATGCAGCATCAACGTTAATGAAATATCCATCTAGCTCATTTGCTGTTGCAGCTGCTAATGCAGTTTTCCCACAGCCAGGTGGACCATATAGTAACATACCTCTTGGCCAACCTAATGGAAATAGATCAGGTCTTTTACTTGGATAAACTATTGATTCGCGCAATGCATTTTTTGCATCGTCCAAACCGATAACTTCACTCCATTTTACATTTGGTTTTTCCTTTAAGATTAAATCCTCTAAACTATTTTCAGGTGAATTATTTGGTTGTCCTCTAGATAATGCCTTTTGTTGTTCCTCTGGACTTGCATTTGGATCAAGAACAGGCTCTACATTTCCACTACGTGTATTTCGTAGTGCCTTTATTCGTCCTTGATATGCATGGATTCTTTCTGTGTAAATTCTATTTAATTTACTATCTGGATATAGCCTCATTAGTTTCATTAGTGTTTCAGATGCATTCTGGTAACCAGATATTGCCATTCCCATAGCACCCTGTGAATCAGATTTTATTGCATCTGCAGCATACTTGCTTGCGCTATTCTCTAACTCTTGTGGGGCCATACTCATTTTATTTCACTAATACGATTTGTCTGAAGATTTGAGTAGGTATTCCCATGAGTAAATTGCTATCGTAAAGTGGGTGAAATTTATTCAACTGATTTTCACTTCTCATGCCTAATAATGTGGTTATGATTGTCTGTATTTTCATCTTCTTGGGATTTCATCAAATTTGTTTTAAAATCCTTTAATCTATTGATTGAAAAGTCGGCAGATATGCTTAATTCATTAATTTCATCATCAAGAAATTCAAGTGACAACATTGTAGAATCTATAACATCTATCAATTTTTTCAGATTTTGATATAATGATTTTTTATTTTCATGTTTTACAAGAATGAATTCACAGATTTGCATAATTTTTTGATAGTCGTATAATTCTTCGGGTTCTAGATTTTTGATGTCAAAATGATTTTGGCCAATGTTTTTTTCGATAACTGATTTAATATGTTGAATTCTCTCAAGATTTGTCATATTAGGTGTTTTTAATGAGATTTTCATAGTTGTTGTCACATCAAAGTATCATTAGCGTCAAACATCCAAAAAATAGAGTTGCAAATTAAAAATCATTTAGTTGTTGCCAAGAATTAATTACTAAATTCAGCAATCATGTCTATCTCCACAGTGGAATTAAGTGGTAGGCTTGTTACACCAACAGCTATTCGTGAATGTTTTCCGCTATCACCAAATATGCTAAACAGTAAATCTGACGCAGGATTAATTATTTTTGGATGTTCTGAAAAATCAGGTGTGGAATTTACAAATCCGGAAATCTTTACAATTTTTGTAATATTTTCTAAAGAGCCAAAATGTGAATTTAATTGTGACAGACAGTTGATTATGCATAGTTTAGCAGCCTCTTGAGCAGATTCAATTGATTGTTCATCTGGCACCTTTCCAGAAAATATTATTTTACCGTCTTTCACTGGAATTTGACCTGAAACATAAACAAGGTTTCCAGTTGTGACAACTGGAACATATGAACCAGCAGGTTTTGGTGGATTAGGCAAAGAAATGCTATTCTCTTTTAATTTTTCTTCAATCATGAGAATTATTTATCCAATTCTGCATTTAATGCGTTAATGAATTTACTTATTTTGGACTTTGGAATGGATGCGCCACATGCTTTATCATGACCGCCGCCAGAACCACCAAATTCAGTAGATAATCTATTAACTAGTTTGCCCAAATGAGTTTTACATGTTTTAGAACCTCTTACTGAGACTGCATAGATTCCATAATCTACACGTTCTTTGTAAGCGACACCAACTTCTTTTCCTGATAAGCCCAAAACAAAATTAACTGCACCACTTGCACCCGAATCAGTAATCTCCATGTATCCAAGATTCTTTTTAACCTTCATTGATTTTTTGACTTTGGATATGACTTCCGCTAGTTTTCCAACCTGTATTTGCGCAAATTCGTAAGTGTTTGGGATCTCATGAGGGTATTTTGATTCACTTAATTCATCCACGAGGTATAGTAGATAATCTGGATCATTCTGATGGCCTACAATGTTATACGTTAATACCGTTGCACTGATTAATGCAAACTGTCTATCAAAAATCTGTAGTAGTTTTGATCCTAATGGTCTATCTTCCATATAGTCAGTTATAGCAGCACATGCAGCAATGAACGCTGAATGATCATTTAGTTTCTTCTTGAATGCATTGTAAACTTGGACTGTAGAACACTCATTTGTATCATGAATAACTTTAACATTTGATTTTTCTAATTGCCTGATGATTTTTTTATTAAGATCGTGATGATCAATGTATGTAACCTTCACTTTACGCTTTCTTAGTACTGACATTAGCTCAACAAACTCAGATTCATTTTTTTTATTCAGACCTAAATCACAAATAAAAACCTCCTTTAGTTTTTCATCAGTTCTTAATGGCTCAATTGAATCCATCATTCCTGGATAATCTACTAAAATTGTGCTTCCGCCAAATGCCTGTTTAATCAATGCTGCAGAACTAATTCCGTCAGCGTCTTCTTCATGGGATACACATATTGTTTTATTTTTGGTGGTTTTGGCTTTCAAGATTTAATTCATTACTATTTCTTTTGTCCCTCATTTAAACCAAAAAAATAAAAATCTACTTGGTTTTTGGTGTTGGTTTATTTTGATCACGTTGTTTTTTCAAAACAGTTGAGTAGATATCATAGATTGTATCACCGGAAAGTTGGTTTTCTAAATCATGCTTTTGTATTAATTTCAAGAATTCTGGTGATGCAGAAAGAATTTCTTTATCAATTTGCTTCATTGTATCGCGTTCTATTTGTGACATAAAATTTGATAAAAAATAATGCTTTATGCGTCGGATTTGATAGATTAGACTAATTAGTTAATTTATTGAGAATGCACGATATCTTGAAAATTTAAAAGAGCTTGATGAAAAAAGACAGTATGGAAACAAAGAATGTTGGTCTCAGAAATATTCCAATTGCAGATACTAAAATATCCTATATTGATGGTGAAAAAGGTAAACTGATTTACCGAGGATTTGATATTTTAGATCTTACAAAAAATTCTAATTTCGAAGAAACATGTTTTTTACTCTTACATGATCATTTACCAAATCAAAAAGAATTTGATGAATTTAAAAATAATTTGAGAGAATCACGTCCCATTGCAGTCCAAATGCAAAAAAATATGAAGAATTGGCGAAAAAATGCTGATCCTATGGATGTACTTCAAGCATTTGTTGCTGCACTTGCCGGATATTATAATGAACAAGGAACTGCAAAAGAAGTTAGCTACCAAAGGGCGATTAATCTAATAGCCAAAATTCCAACAATTATTGCAAGTTGGGAACGAATCAGAAATGACAAAGAACCTATTCAGCCTGATCCTGATCTAAGTCACTCAGGAAATTTTTTGTACATGCTAAACGGTGAAAAGCCTGATAGAGAGCTGGAAAGAATATTTGATGTTTGCCTAATTCTACATGCTGATCATACATTCAATGCATCAACATTTGCTGCAAGAGAAGTTGCATCAACTCGTGCTCATATGTATTCTGCAGTAAGTGCTGCAGTAGGTGCATTAAGTGGTGAATTACACGGTGGCGCGAATTTTGAAGTGATGAAAATGCTACTAGATATCAAAACTGAAGAAAAAGTTGAGAAGTGGGTACAAACAAAAATGGAAAAGGGAGAAAGAATAATGGGTATGGGTCATGCGGTGTACAAGACAGTTGATCCAAGATCAATGGTCCTAAAAGAACTTTCAAAAAAACTATCAAAGAAAACATCATTGCCTTGGTATGCAATAACAGAAAAAATAGAAAATGTAACTGCTAGTTTTATGAAAAAGCATAAAGGAAAAGACATCTATCCAAATGTTGATCTTTACAGCGCGTCACTCTATTACATGCTTAAAATTCCAATGGATCTTAACACACCAATTTTTGCTATATCACGAGTTGCTGGATGGACTGCACACGTGATTGAAGAAAGATTTGCTGAGGCTGCTCCGAAACCAATGTTGTACAGACCTAAGGCGACATATGTTGGAAAATATGACGGTCCTCAGGGATGTAAATTCATTCCAATTGAAAACAGATAACTTAGTTTCTAGTCTTTAACCAATTTTTGGCTTTTGAGTTAATATCGTGATTGTATAAGACTTCAAATACCATATCGTAGAATGTTATTCCTTTTTTCTGTGCTTGCGTATCAAGCCATTTAATTCCATCTGCAAGTTCAGGATCATGCTCTGAGAAATCTACTAACTCATCTACCATTTTCCTAAAGAAGTTTTGTGACTTCATCTGCCATGGCTTTCGATTTAGATCATTAAGACAAGAATTCAAAATATATTGATAAATGACGCCTTTTTGATTGACATATGGAACATGATCTCTTTTTTGATGGTAATGTGAAAGAATACTCATGGTCAATAAAAACTGGAAATGAGATAGTGAATCAAATTAGAGTGCATCCTCCAGCATATCTTTCAGGTGGAAAATTAGAGATTAAAAACAACGAAGAGTCAAGGTTTGTTTCACTTCACGTGGGAATTTATTGGGGGCTTGGTGTTTTTATCATAAAAGATTTTGATAAAATAAATGTCATGTGTGATTCAAAAGAAATGTATGAAATTTTATTACAAGGACAAAAGACATCGAACGAAATAATTAATGACAAAATCCACTTTGTAAATCAGTTAACAAATCATAGAAATCTGAAATTGATATATCATTTGGTAGAACCAATGCAAAATTTGGCCACAAAACATCTTTTTGATCAAAACAAAACATCTGCCTCCAGAGACTCTAGGGGTTTTGTTTAATGATTAAGCCTATATCATTTACATTTGTATGTGTTGGACCAGTGGATATCAAACCACCATTTTTTTTGAAATAGTTAAAAGAATCATTATTTTTTAAATATTTTTCACTGTCTGAAATATTTGTACTTGAAGCAATTGCACCTGCAAATTTTGTATTTCCATCAATGCCATCAGTCCCAACTGATGAGACGATAAACCGATTATTTGTATCGTTATTTAATTCCTGTAATATACGTAATACTAGTTCTTGACTTCTACCTCCTCTACCCTTGCCTCTAACGTTAACTGTGGTTTCACCCCCAAAAATTAAACATTGTTTTTTTGAACCTTCAAGTGTCTTTATAATTTTTTTTGCGGCAACTTTAACATCAGAATTAAGACTGTGAACTATACCTGTAGTGTAATTCATTTTTTTTGCTTTATTTTTCATTGCAAGAAGACATTTGTAATTATTTGCAATAACGATATTTCTTATCACTGGTTTTTTTGGTGTTTCAGGAAATTTGTTATTTCCAGTATTTTGTAGAACATGAATTACATTTTTTGGAATTTTATTATGAATTTTGTATTTTTTTAAAATTTTTAATGCCTGTGAAAAAGTAGTTTTGTCTGCAAATGTCAGTCCAGATGACACTGAGCTTAGATCATCACCAATTACATCAGATATGACTAGTGAAATACCAGTACATTTCATTTTCTGGACAATTTTACCACCCTTAATTTTTGATATATGCTTTCTCACACATGAAATTTCGTTAATGTTTGCGCCAGAATGAATTAATTCCTTATTCACCAAAATTTTTTCCTTAAGAGAAATTCCCATTGGCTGTGAAACCAATGCAGAGCCACCACCTGAAATCAGGAAAATTACAAAATCATTTTTTTGTGTGTTTGAAACAAGTTTTTCTAAATAACCTGCTGCCCTGACGCTTTGCGTATTAGGTAATGGATGACCAGTATGAAAAAACTTAATTTTTTTATGAGAAAACACTGGTGTATATGACGATGGCATTACAACCAGACCATGCTTAAAACTCACTCTTTTTGAAACAAACCTGGCCATGACATCGGCCGCTTTCCCAATTGCGACAATATAGACATTATCAAACATTTTCAAGTCCACAACTGACTTCTTAACTTTAATTTCGTTTTTCAAAAAAAATGGTTTTAGAGAACTTTCAGGATCTGCAGCAATTATTCCTTCATTCAAAATTTTAATCGAGTCTAGAAATTCTGTATTACTTGGAGGTATGATTGGATCATATTTTATCACTTCTTTATTCATGTTGAAAATAACTTAAGGGTATTGCATACTGAAGGTATAAAAAAGAGAAAAAATTGATGTGTTCATGGATAAAGTTCTACTCCCAAAAAAAATAGAATTTGGCGAGAATGCATTATCAGAAGCTGAATATCCAAAAAACGCTTTGGTTGTTACCACTACTCCTCCTGAACTTTCTAGTAAATGGTTAGATAAAATGGGAAT
>CAZMBA010000013.1:0-8926 GCA_964564665.1 uncultured Candidatus Nitrosopelagicus sp.
ATTGCGCCTGCACGAATTGATATTGATGTTTCCAATAAAGCTGAACAAATAGCACAAAAAACTATGGAATTTCTACATGGTGCAGGAGTTTTTGGAATTGAAATGTTTGTAACAAAAAATAATGAAGTGTTAATCAATGAAATTGCTCCAAGAGTACATAATTCAGGACATCACACATTACAATCTAGTACAACATCTCAATTTGAACAGCATTTGCGAGCAATTTTAGGAATGAAGTTGGGAAGTACAGAATTATTACATCCTACAATAATGTATAACATACTAGGACCGAAGAGTTTTACAGGTAAATACAAAAAACCGTCATTGACTATTACGAATTCATTTCTGAAAATGTATGGTAAATTAGAATCAAAACCGAAAAGAAAGATAGGACACGTGAATTTAGTGGATGTAGATAATTTAGGCATGGAAAACCTTTTACAAAAATTACCCGATCTTAAAAAAAATATAATGATTGAACCAGAATAATATCCTGAAACTATTGCGAAAAAACCTCATGCTTTATTAATACAGAGACTCAGAGAAAAAACATGGCAATACAAGCTTCGCTGGTTATAACAGGCATTGCTATTGGTTTACTTCTTGTATATGGTGCAGATGTTGCAGCAAGCATCAATGTTGATGGTGAAATTGGTGAAAGGAAAAATGGATTTCTTCCACTTAATGAAATGCAACGTGGAATTGGATTAGGTGCACCTGCATTAATTTTACCGATAATTGCATTCTTTATCTCTCTAAAAGAACCATCTAAAGGGCTAGGCGTGATGATAATAATTGCAGGAGCACTCATACTAGTTGGTGGTGCTGCAGTTATAGGAAATCCATCTCCAGAAGGCATGGAAAGAGATCCTGCTGCATCAGCTGCAATGTTATTTGGTCCCGGAATATTTCAGATTGCCTTAGGCGCTATCAAGATTAAAAAATCATCCAAATAGACACAATCATTGGCTATCTGTAATAAATGCGGAAAAAAGACTAGTAACAGTTATGATTGTGAACATACCGATTTTGAAGAATGGTGCTCAGAATGTTACACAGAGCTTCACTATTACATGACTGAGAAAGATTGCAATGAGTGAAATTCAATTACTAATTCAATGGATTTCTGAATTTCTTTCAGAATATCTTTACGCTGGGGTTTTTTTAGCAGCAATACTTGAAACGATAATTCCGCCTATCCCAACAATGGCAGTGTTTCCTACAGCTGGATTCATTGCATCGCAAAACGGCTTGAATGTGTTTGAAGTTGTAATATTAGGTATTGTTGGCGGTCTTGGAGCATCAATAGGTTCTACTGTAATCTACTTTATCGCATTAAAGTTAGGTAGAGTTGCATTGCTAAAATATTTGAAGCGAGTTCGAGTCTCTGAAAAAAAATTAGAACGAGTAGAAAAATGGTTTGAAAAGTATGGTGATAAAGCCGTGTTATTTGGACGAATGATACCGGTATTCAGAGAGATGATTTCTATTCCAGCAGGTCTACTAAAAATGGATACTAAGAAATTTCTCTTGTACACAGTTTTAGGTTCATGTGGATGGGGAATCACTATGGTTTTGGTAGGATACTTTTTTGGAGTTGCGGCATTTGAATTATTCTAATTATAAATCACATAAGTTAAAAAACAGAGGCTGGTTAATTTGGATATGAAAGCATTAATTTTAGCTGGAGGTAGGGGAAAGAGACTTCGGCCACTAACCGATAAAATACCTAAGCCATTAATCAGAATCAACAAAACCCCATTAATAGAGTGGTCAATTAAATATCTAAAAAAATTTGGAATCAACGATATTATCATTTGTAGCGGGTATAAAGCAGATGAAATTGAAAAATTTTTGAAATCTAAGAAAAATTTTGGTTGTAACATTGAATATTCTGTTGAAAAAACACCTCTTGGTACAGGCGGTGCAATCAAAAAAGCTGCAAAAAAACTAGATGAAGAATCATTTGTTGTCATTAATGGTGACGTTGTGACAAACATTAATTTGAAAAAGATTTTAAGAAAACCAAACACTATTGCTACAAATGAATTAAAGACCAAATTTGGCACAATGAAAATAAAAAACAATAAAATCTTGAAATTTAATGAAAAAACTGACGTTGATAATGTATGGATGAATCCAGGATTATATCATTTAAGTACAGATATGGTAAAAGATCTGCCTAATAATGGGAGTATAGAGGCAGATGTTTTTCCAAAACTTGCCAAAAAAAGATTACTTAACTCTGTAAAATTTAAAAATGTACTTTGGCATTCAATCGATTCTTTTAAGGACATTGAGTTGTGTTCTGAGGAAATGAGAACAAAGAAGTATGTTAGATTCTTTAATAATTGATAGATATGAGAATATCATACAGTTTAGGCTCTTTGTTGACAATTGAAGAAATCTTAGAGTGTTCTACTAAACTAAATGAGTTTAAACCAGACACAGTTTGGATACCAGAAACATGGGGGATGGAAAACTTTTCCTTACTAAGTCTAGTTAGTAGCAAAAATAATCTTTCAAAAATAGGTTCGTCCATAATTAACATCTACTCAAGAAGTCCAAGTTTAATTGCAATGGGTGCTGCTACAGTAGATTCTATTTCAAATGGAAGGTTTATTCTAGGATTAGGAACTAGTAGTCAACCGATAGTTGAAGATTTTCATGGTAAAATGTTTACCAATCCTGTGCAAAGAATGAAAGAGTGTATTGAAATCATACAGTTAGTTCTAACTGGAAAACAAATTGATTATACAGGAGAAATTTTCTCGTTGAAAAATTTCTCATTATTGATAAAACCTTGTCGAACAAAAATTCCAATCTATCTTGCAGCCGTTAATAAAAAAATGGTTGAATTGACTTGGGATGTTGCCGATGGTGTAATTTTTTATCTAAGACCAAAAAATGAGCTTAAACTGACATTAGAAAAAATGCAGGAAAAGAGAAAGATTGATTCAACAATTCAAATAATCACATGTGTTGATCATGATGCTGATAAAGCAATAACCCGTGCAAAAAAAACTCTTGCTTTTTACATATCTGTGGGAAAAATATATCGGGAGTTTTTGGCATCTAATGGTTACAAAGTGGAAACTGAAAATATTTTTGAAGAGTACAAAAAAGATGGGTTGAAAAATAATTATGAACTGGTTCCTGATTCAATGGTGAATGACCTATGTATATCAGGGACTCCTGAAAATTGTAAAAACCAGATTAGATCATTTTATGAAACTGGAATAGATTTACCGATTTTACAGTTTAATCCAATTGGAGATGTTGGAAAATCGTTTGATTTAATGGCTCAGACATTTTCGGAGTTAGAAAAATGAAAAAAACGGCAATAGTTGGATACGGAAGCACTAATTTCACAAAAAACGAAGTTCCTGTTGAATCATTGCTCCTTGAATCAGCAAAGAATGTTTTTGATACAACTAGAAACATTTCACAGAATTTAATTGATGGGGTGATTGTTTCAACTAACGACAATTCAAAGTATCTTGGTGCCATATTGTCAGAACTTACAGGTATTAAACCAAAGATTACACATTCAGTTGAACACCTATGTAGCTCTGGTTCAAGTGCAATCATCTCTGCATATTCTTACATTGCGTCTGGATTAGTTGACGTTGTATTAGTTTCTGGTGCTGACACAATTAATAACCCTGGGCAGATATTGGAATGGGATAAAACTCGTGGTGAGTTTGAGCATCCTATATTTTGGGCGTCCATGTTTACAAAAGCGCATAAAAGAAAATTCAATACTACTGAAGAAGAATTGGCAATTGTCTCAGCTAAAAATCACAAGCATGCAATTGATAATCCGATTGCATATTCACATAAACCATTTACAATCTCTGAGGTTATGAACTCTAAAAATATAACAGATGATTTACGGTTATTGGACTGTTCACATTCATGTTCAGGCGGTACATCAATCCTACTGGCATCAGAAGATGTAGCATCTCAATTTTCTGATGAACCTATCTGGATATCTGGTATTGGTCAGAAAACAAATTCTGCAAGTTTTGCAACTAATGAATTATCAGAACTATCATCAAGTATCACTGCATCAAAGCAAGCTTATGAGATGGCAAGAACCAGTCCTAACGAAATTAATGTGGCAGAAATTCATGATGCGTTTACGGTGTGCGAATTAATGGCCGTGAAGGATCTAGGACTTTCAGGTAACGATAATGCATCTGATTATATTAGAAATATGTTCAATACTGAAAATCGAAAAATAAACCCAAGAGGAGGTTTAATTGGTGCGGGACACCCATTAGGCGCAACTGGAATTTCACAGGTAATGGAAATTGTAATGCAATTGCAAAACAAGGCAGAAAGGAGACAGATTCATGACGCAAAAAAAGGCCTGATTCACAATATGTCTGCAGCAGCAACATCAAGTACGGTCATGATATTAGAATCATGACAAAATTCGATGAAGAGTTATCAGAAGGCAGACTTGTGATAAGTTTCTGTAAAAAATGTCAAAAATTCGTTTGGCCACCTTCATCACAATGTAATGTTTGTTATAACATGACATCATGGGAAGAATCAAGTAAAATTGGAAAGATTGTCGAATTTTCAAAAAAAGAGGATTGCTATTTTTGCTTAATTGAAACCAATGACAAAATACGGATGTTAGGTAGTCTAGAATCCAATATAACACCTAATGTTGGCCAAAGTGTTGAATTATACAAATGCAGTTATGATCAGAAACCAAAATTTATTTTTAAATTAATCTAAATACACACTAGGTCATCTCATTATTACCTCCCATTCTATATGTATGAAAATAGAATAGTATTCATGCGATCAGCAGTTTTAATGAGAACAAAAATACACACAAAAGATTCTGACACAAAAAAAGCATCTAGAATGAGAAGACAGCGTGGGTATCAATGGGAAGACACACTTGTTAAACGATTTAATGCATTGGATGAATGGAAAGCATTTAGACTAGGCTCACCTAGCGTGGCATTACCTGATATTCTTTGTTTGAATAACAGTACAAGTATTATTTTCACAATTGAGGCAAAATCTGGAACAAGTACATCACTCACTGTGCCCTATGATCAGATTATTAGATGTATGAACTGGACGACCAATTTTAAAGTCTATAAAACACGACAAGTAATCCTCGCATTCAAGTTTTTATCTAAAAAAAGAATAGGCAAAGGACTCTATGAAAAAAGAGAGTTGCGCGAATTCTTTAAAGTTTGGAACATAAAAAGAAGCCCAATCGATATAGTTTGTAGATATGATGGAACTACATATGGTCTATCTGAAGGAAAAAGAAAAAAGATAACGCTAAAAGAATACAAAATGCCATTCAAGGAAAGAAAAAAATCAAACTAGGTCCAAATTTTACATATACTTTAAGTATTCAAAATCCACTTTAGTATTTAGAATGAGTAATTTTTCTGATTTTATTGACGAACGTATGTTAATCAGTCGTGATGTACTAGGCAAAAAAGAGATGAAGATTAAAGTGTTAGAACTATCAGATGAGACTGCTCCATCTCAATGGAAACTGGGGGATAGAGTTAAGGTCAATAAAATTTTGATTACAATAAAACACCTTGAATCTCAGGAGATTGAAGAAGGTGAACTTGACATTGAAGAAGTTGAAAAAGAGTTAGTAGAAAAAAGACATTATACATCTACAAATAGGTGGGTGCCAACTAAAGATATCAAAAATGGGTATGTGATTAATTCTCGCCATACTAGACTGATAAGCGATGCTGCGGCACTTGATCTAATTCAATTTTAGGTTAAAAGATTAACTTAGGAAACTATAAGAACCCATTTTTTCAATTCACATCATGATTACTAAGGAGATAGAGGTTAATGGTTCAAAATTCAAGATAACACTGACTGATCAGGTTATCTCCCAAGTAGATAACCTAAAATCATTATATGCAACTGCGGCTGATGATCCCGAAGTGTTTGAGGACGTAAGTTCCGAAATTTCAACTACAATTAATCAAATTGCAAGTACTGTGACACCTGAAGTTTCAGATTCTTATCTTGATGGGCTAATACAAGAGGTTTTCAAAGCAGTAGAGGATAAAAAATCTGAAGTTGAGAAACAAATTAAAGGTAAAGATGCAAAAATCACTCGTAAGAAACTAAAAGCAAATTAACTACTAAAGTTCATTTGATACCTCATAAATTTTTTTAATTAATTCTCGATCATCCAATGACTTAATCACAGAATCTCTAATATTTCTGACCCGAAGTTTGTCTTCAGAGTATGTATCCAATAATAAACTAATTTCACGTGAGAATTCATAATTTTCAAAATATAATTTTATATTTTTTTCCATAAACTTAGCATCTGATGAATTATTATGAAATAGAGTAGTTTTTTTTGATAGTACGAGAAGAAACCCGTTAATTTTTTTCACTTCAATTTGTAATAACTCTAAATCAACTGGCGTATCTGATAAATTTTCAATTATTGAATAGGAATTTAGAATTTTTTTCATTAAATCTTTTAGATATTCACCTTTGTCTTTTATCACAAACACATTGAAAGTAATTTGGTTGTAAATCTTTGGTTAGGCTAAAAAAAATAGATTTGACAGGCAATTTCGTTTAAATTACAAAGGGTTTTGTAAGAAATAATGAAACAAAGCGCTAATTTGGTATGTATCAATCCTAAATGTGGTAAGCAGTTTCCTATCAAATCATTCCAGTTAAGATGTGATAAATGTGATTTTTTATTAGATGTAGATTACAAAGATGCGCCATCATCAAAATTAAAGGATGTATTTGATGAAAGAAGAAACCCGCAAGGAAGTATTTACAATGAAAGTGGGGTATGGAGGTTTAGAGAACTACTAAATTTTTGTGAAATTGATACTGAAAATTTGGAAGAGTGTTCAAAATTTTTGGTTTCGTTAGATGGAGCAGAAGGTAGACAGTCTAAACCGTATCATATGTCAAAAGTTTCAAGTTTTATCAACATTGATAACAATAATTTAATGTTACAGCCAGAAGGCTACAATCCAAGTGGTTCATTCAAAGATATTGGTATGTCTACTGCTGTAACGCATGCAAAATTAATGAATGCAAAAAAAATAATTTGTGCATCAACAGGTAACACGTCAGCATCTGCAGGAATGTTTGCTGCTAATGAAAACATGGAGTGTGATGTATACATACCTGATGGTCAAATTGCACCCGGTAAACTTAGTCAAGCATGTCAATTTGGAACGCAGATGATCAAAGTTAATGGAAATTTTGATGACGCTTTTACTAAATCACTAGACGCGGCAAAACAAGTAGGTAGTTACACTGTAAATTCTGTAAATCCATTTAGAATAGAAGGACAAAAAACAATTCCGCTTAGAGCCTTAGAATTTCTTAATTGGGAAGTACCTGACTGGATTGTCTATCCAGGTGGGGCATTAGGAAACATATCAAGTTGTGGTAAATGTTTCATTGAACTTCATAAATGGGGATGGATCAAAAAAATACCAAGAATTGCAGCAATAAATGCAGAAGGTGCAAATACATTATATCAACTATACAACGGAAAGTTTGAAAATGAGGAACTGCGTTGGAATGATGGAATTCCAAATTTAGAATTGATTGAAAAATACTATCAAGCGATGAGTCAAGATGAAAAATTAAAACCTAAAACTAAAGCCACTGCTATACAAATAGGCAAACCAGCAAACATAACGAAGGGACTACGAGCATTAGAGTTTACTAACGGAGTTGTCATACAGGTTTCTGACAAAGAAATGCTTGATGGAATGTCCGCAGTTGGATTAAATGGATTTGATTGTGAAATGGCATCAGGCGCAACAGTTGCTGGAATTAAAAAACTTCTTGATAGTGAAATAATGAAAAAGGATGACAGAATAATTGGAGTTCTTACTGGCAGGCAAAAAGAACCAATGTTACCAATAGAATACCATAATGATCCTAACAATATGTTTGCAGTTCCTCCTAAATCATAATTCATGCGTAATTTACTACAATTCAATTCAATCAAATCTTAATCCTTAAAAGACCGGTATCTCTAATGCAATTAAGTAAAAAATGCGGTGTATTCTACAATAAATGAAGCAATATTGCTGTTTCAAAAATTTAACCAAAGAGGAATTAAAAATTGCAATTAGAGTATGAGATTCCTGCGTTAATTACACTCATAGGACTTTCTGGATACTTCAGCGGTTTAGAAGTTGCATTAGTTAGTATTAGGCCTTCAAAAATTGAGCAGATGCTAAAAGACAAAGTCAAAGGTGCCAAGTCACTTCAAAAACTAAAATCTAATCCAAGCCGAATGATGTCTAGTGTTAATTTAGGAAATAATTTAGCCAGTATTGCAGCAACTGCATTAGCAACGGATATCGCATTAAAATTATTTGGAGATGAAGGTTTAGCAATTGCAATAGGAATTATGACATTTCTAATTCTGATTTTTAGTGAAATCACTCCAAAGACATACTGTAATGCAAATGCAACAAAGATTGCAGTGAGAAATAGTAGAATTCTTTTAGTATTTAGCTATGCATTCTTTCCAATCATATGGATTTTTGAAATAATCACAAAAGGAATGATGAAACTCACAGGTAGTAGTGACATACCACCTGGATTAACGGAAGATGAGATTAAAGAGGTTGTAGAACAAGGATTAAAGGATAAAGCTATTGAAAAACAGGAAAGTGAATTAGTTCACGGTGCGTTGAATTTTGATGATATTGTGATTAGATCAGTTATGACGCCGCGTCCTAAAATGTTCACGCTAAAATCAAAAATGATGCTTTTTGAAGCTCTTTCAGCAATAAACAAAAGTGGGTTTTCCAGAATACCAGTTCATTCAGAAAATACAGATAAAATTGTTGGAATTGTACATATTAGAGATGTCTTAAAAAAACTGGAATCTGAAGAGAAGATGATTACA
>CAZMBA010000014.1:0-15524 GCA_964564665.1 uncultured Candidatus Nitrosopelagicus sp.
TATTTTTGTAAAAACTTCTAGTTCCTTTTTCCATATTCCCTCTTGATATCTAGGATCCTTTTGCAAATCATAACAACGTTTGATATCTGATTCTGTCATTGGAATTGTTGGTAGCTTAAATTTGTCGATGTCAGTAGCCCAAACACCCATCCATTTTGCATCAGGTACTGTTAATTCTCTCAAGTGTACAGCATTTGCGGAACCTGACTTAATTACCATTGCAATATGTTCACCATAAACGTCACCGTCAGTTAGAATTACTACAGGTAAACGCAGCTCATCATGTAATCGTTTTAATAAAGTTCTAGTTGAACGAGGAGCTTGACCACCTGTGTTGATTATAATAGATTTGAATTTCTTATCAACTTGTTCTTCGACGAATCTTGTAAATAGACCACCTTTCTCAATGGCTATGACAAGTTCAGCACTAGTATCAACCAATTGGGCAGACGTCATACTTGGTCCAATTGCATATCCATCAGGATGACTTGAAAGATTCTGTGTTTTTCCTTCATAGCCTGGAATTGTATATTCAATAGTCAAATCACCAAAAATACTACTTCGCTCTTCAGGAAATACAAAGAAATCCTCTCTAGGCTTTGATAAAACCGCTTCTAGATCAACAATAATGTTATCCGATTCACCTTGATCTTCAAAATCTACTGCAAATGCTTGTGATGAGTAGTATACATCCCTTAATGTTGATGATTTTTTTTCATGTGTCAATTTATTAGCAAAAAATGCAAGCCATAATAATTGAGTAAAGGAACGTAGTTGAGAAGTATTTCTAGCGCTTCTCAGACTAGTATTTGTTCCAAGTACATATTGCCTCAATTTCTTATCATACATAATGTTGCTAATAGAGCGATTTGGGATTGAGAATTTTGGAAATTGTCCGTTTTCAAGATCCTCGTAAACTTGCGCGCCATGTTTTTTGAGAAGATCGATAAGCCCTTTCGATTTATCTTTTTCAGTTTTTTTATTCTGCTTTTTCTTCAATCTTTGTTTCCTCCTGAATCATACTTTCATATTTTGGCTGCTTTTTATTTCCTGATAGTTCAGTGCAAAACTGTGCAATAAGTGGTAGGTATTTTGAATATAGGTTTGCCCGTTTTTTAGCCATTTCTGCTTTGCCCTTCTTCGACATATAGCCAGAAAGTTTTCTTGATAGAAATTGTAATGCAAGACGTAGTTCCTTTTCTATTTCTGGCCGATCAGCAACATTTTCTTTTCCTACAGTCTTGTAAGGAACTCGTGTAGAACAAATATGTGACACAATGACCAGTGGTGCTGAATCGTTTTTGACTTTGTATCTGTTCCAATCCGTATCATTTACAACTTTTAACACTACATCACTCCCCTCATCATACAATAAAGGAATACGGTTGGCAAATCGATAAACTTTGGTCCCACGTGATTCTACATTTCCACCATATGCAATACCCATCTCTATGACAAATGGAAATCCAGAATATGCAGATGCAGTTCGTTGCACTACGGCCATAAAATCAGGTTCGAATCTGCGTTCAATTCCTTTTGCAAGAGGAGTTTCGCCTAAAGGAGCCAGACATGTAGGATCAGGTGAACGAAATCCTTCGTAAGTCTGTAATGCATCACTTAGTTTTACTAATTCCTGATCTGTCATGTTTCCAACTCTAGTTTCTGGTTTGAATTTGGCAAACTTGCAAAATTCAACTGCAGAAGTGGGTCCCACTCTTTGAAACCTTTTTGTTAAGAATTGAGTGAGTGATTCCCCTTGGACTGTATTGGCTAATTGCTTATAGTAAACACTTTCAGTATCCATATCGGCTGCAAGTGTTTCTGAAGTATTGTAATCCCAATAGATTAGTTTGTTATTCCGAAGATCAACATCCTCTATTCTGATTCTTTTAAGTTTTTCAAAATCTGCCTCAAGGAATGACATTAGGGCTATTACAACGCGTACAGGTCTTGTTAGTGACTTCCATTTCTTTTCAGTTTTTTTCATTATGTCATTATAGGTAAATTTCTTTTTTGACATACCAAGTTCTTTCCTAATTTTTTCAATCATTTTATCATCTACGTTTGGAATTTGATAATGTGTGTCGACTAACATTCTACGAATTGTTTCAACATCAATTCCATATGGATGGGGAGCAATGATTGTTGGGGCAGGTGGCATAGAACGAATAATTGCCTTATGGTGAAATTTTTCGCCTTTTGGATCATTAAAAGTGATAGTTGCATATGGGGTGATCAAAGAAGTTTGGTATACATAATCACGAATTTTTGTACCAGCTTTTGCATAATCACCATCTAAACAGATACTGACACTTAATCCTTTTTCAGTGCTAGGTTTAATATCATTCTTTAAAATTACTGGCTTGTTTTTTTGTATATCTAAGAGCATTTCATAATCATACCGATTCTGTCCATCAGCATTACTCTTTACTTTCACAGGTTTGTTTGTTGTAATTTGTCCATAAAGAATTGCCATGGTAGCACCCAATCCAAACATTCCACGTGCTTGCTTTAATCCAAATTTTGAACCATACAGAACTGTTCCAAAAGCCAAAGGAACGTGCTTGGATGGGATTGCAGGACCATTATCTTTTACAGTTAAGATGTATTGCTTTGGATCAGGTTTTTCTGGTTCTACGGCTTTAATGGTCATCTCAATATTAGGAAAAATTCCACTGTGATCACAAGCGTCAAGAGAGTTTTCTACAAATTCACGTACCGCGGTATACAATGAGCGTGTTGGATTACTAAATCCAGCAAGGTCACGGTTACGATAAAAGAACTCACTAGGTGAAATTTGATTAAATTGTTCCTTAGAAGACATTTTGATCTTCCCACAATTGAGCCTTCTCAGCCTTCTCTTTCCTTCTTGCGGATTCTAACTTACTGTAAACTGGTCCATGAGTGCTTCCGTTTGATAAAGATGAAATTGCATCAACTGCTAATCTCAATTGGTTGGGTTCTCCAATTATAGATACAGTCCTACCATATACGGTAATAGATGCGCTTGTCAAGTTCTCCATGTTTAATCTTGCTTTCCCACCTTCACCAATAATTCTTCCTTTGATCCTTTCAATCTGTTCTGGTGATTTTCCAACAAATTCTCTTAAATCAATAATATGTAAAGAGTTTTCACCTTTAAGTAATCTCATTGCATTTTCAGGTGAAAATCCTCTTCCAATTGCTGAGACAATTTCTACAGCTTTGAATGGATCAATATTTTCACCAACATTTGTACTTGTTACTAACACTTGACCATCATCACTATCTATATCTAGATTAACTGAACACTTATCCTCAATCAATTTTTTTGATTTTCCAGATTTACCAATTAATGCACCAATTCTGTCTGATGGAATGCGAATTAATTTTTCGTAGCTCATTTTGTTATCCTAGCGATGATATCAACAGGATTTTCAACTGTCAAACCTCGCTTTACAAAGAAATTGGTTATGTTATTAATGTCTCTTTTCAAAAAATCCACCGATTTAGGATGATTTAGATCAATTGCAGAACCAAGATCAAATAACTTAAGGCCATTTTTTGTTTTGAATATATTATATTCAGAAAAATCGCCATGAACAAGTTTTGCTTTGTTAAACAAATCGGTCATAATCTGAATACTCTGATGATAATCATCTTCATCAACATCTGATTCAAGCAGAGTTTTTTCAGGTTTCCCATTACTGCCAATGAATTCCATAACAAGAATATTTTTTGAAACATGAATTGGTCTGACAACTGGGATTCCACAGTTATGACATTGTGAAATATTCTGAAACTCTTTTTTTGCCCATAAATAAACAAGATTTCTGGTACCTTTTTTAATACGCGAAAAGCGTGGATCACCAGTCAAATAGTCAGAACGTTTTTTGAAGTTTGATGTTGATGTAAGATATACTTTTAGTGCCACACTTGACTCGTTTTGGTCAACTGCCCAAAACACAACTGATTCTTTTCCTGCTTTAACGACCCCATTTACATAAGCAATAATTTTTGCTTTGATTAGACCGTAGAGCTCGAAAACTGTCGATTTATCCAGAACCTCATTTATGACCTTATTTTTATTAAAACCATCATCTAGTGATTTACTTCTCTGTTTTTTAGATAATTCTGAATTTATTTTTGATTCAATCTTTTTTTCATTTCTATCTGACAATATTACTAATTTATTTCACCTTGTAAAATTCATTTCTCAGTATTAGAAATCTTTAGGTATGTGTTTATTGGCTTTTAACCAATCAACTTGTGGTAGTGTAAAACGCCAAACAATATCTCCGCGTTCTGCTTGTTTAAAATCCCAAGGTGCAATTACAACAATATCATTATCCCTAATCCAAATCCTTCGTTTTAATTTACCACGTATACGTCCACGTCTTGTTACCTCATCCGTACATTTGACAAGAACCTGATCACTACCAAGTAATTTAATGACTCTACCGTAGAGTTCACCCTCTTCTGCCAATCTAATCTCTTTTAGTGCACTTTCATTGAGCACCTTACGTTTTCCCATGTACTAAAAAGAAAATTTTTGTATATAATTGTGATGATTACATTTTAAAGACAATTAGAAAGGGAATTCCATCTATTTTTCTTACACTTTTTTCAGAACCTATTCCTAATTTTATAGACAACGAAATTATTTTTTCTCCAACCATATTTGCTGAAGTACAATTTTGTAATAGATGTGTAGCTTCAGTTTCATCAATTGATTTTTCATTATAATAACTTGAGCTTATGGTAATCTCCTTTTCTTCATCTTTAATTATTTTATCAAGTAACTCAGGATCACAAACATTCAGTATGATATTACCACTACTTGTAATCAATTTACTAGCGAATAACATTATGCATATTTGCCTTTTATTGTAGATTTTGCACCGCAGGCTTCACAAATTAAAAATGATATTCTGTGTTCTCTTTCTACTTTGGTGTCAGGACTCATGCATGTTTGACATTCAATGTAATCCTTAAGATAAATTTCAAACAGTCTTTTGAAATCCTCTGGATCTCGCCTGCCTACAAAAATTACCTTATCTCCCACACGCTCAGCAGGAACAGCAAATTCTTTTGAAAGATATTGCAAAATGATAGTTGGATCACGTCTTAGTGCTTTAGGAAAATCTATAAAGTTTCTCAGAATTGTTTTTTTACCTTCCCAGGTGACATCTACTAATGGTAATTCAAATCTGTTAACCGAGTCAGATTTTTTTGAGATATTTTTCTCAATTCTTTTAAGCAGTTTTTCATAATCAGATTTAGCCATACATCTAAGTCTAGAGAATCCCCTATATGGGTTTGGATAAAAAAAGAACGTTCTAAGGTTTACCTATTCGGAAAACATTAGTTCCACATTCTGGACAAACTCCTTTCACTGCTGGACGTCCATTCTTTAATTTAGTTTCTTCAGGATTTTTTATTTCTCTTTTTTCTCTGCATTTTACACAGTATGCTGTTGTCATTATATGAACACCAAAACTTGATTCTATTTAGACAGAGAATGTGAATAATTTTTTACTTGATACTAGATGGAAATGAATTTTTTTATATGTTTGATGAAAAAAGATTCAAAAATTATCATTATTTGCAATTATTTAGTATATCAGAGAAATAACTCGAAAAAACATAGTGACAAAACTAAGAATTCAGAGAGTATTATAATGACTAAACAAACTAATATCATTGAAATCCAAAAAGGGTGTAATTATAACGGTAGGGATTTTAATTGCAATCACAGCTGCCAGTTTTTCGGTTTGGATAGTAAATACTACAATAGATACAGAGATGACAATTGTAGTAACTGATTTTGAGAATCATCAACAGGGTATTTCAGAAAGATACAAGATTGTTTCAAATGCTGTTGACGAGTCATTTTCAGAATTAATGAATGATAAAATTTCACCAGAAGAATATACCAGAATTGCAGAAATCTCTTCATCACAAAATACTGCATTATTAACGGAATTGAGAACAAGTAATGCGCCAGAAGAATGGCAGGAGAGTTACATCAATCGTATTGGCTCACTGGAAAACTTTAGGTCGTATATCATAGAGACAATGGTAATCGCGAATATGATAATGGATGATGTAGATATTGAACAAAAAAATGAGGTTTTGAATAAGATAGAAATGTACAAAGAGGAATCTATTCGGTATGCCCAAATGGCTGATTCTTCAAAACCGTGAGTAAATACTAATTTTCATATTTTCAAAAGGTGGAAATCATTAAAAGGTAATTTGGTGATGAAAGTAAGTAATGTCACTAAATAAAAAACTACAGAATGATATAGAATCCACTAGTGTTACAAAATTACTAGTCATATGTGTTGATAGAGATGATGATATCGGTAAAAAAGCCGGAATTGCGTCTCCAGTAGTTGGACGTAATGCATGCCTTGATGCTGCACAAAGACTTGCACTTGAGGATCCTGAAGATGATGATTCAAATGCAATATTTGGTGCTGTAAAGACATATGAAGATTTAATCAGTAAGGGATACACAGCTGAAGTTGTTACTATTGCAGGTGACAAAAATAGAGGTGTCCAAGCAGATGAAAAAATTGTTGCCGAGATTAAGTTAGTACTTGAGAAATTTTCAGCAAACGGTGCAGTTATTGTTTCTTATGGTGATGATGATGAAATGGTTATACCTGTAATTCAAAATGTTATACCAGTTGTTTCTGTTCAAAGAGTTGTAATGCAAGTTAGTAAGACAATAGAACATTCGTATGCAGTTTTTGGTAAATTCCTAAAGATGGTAGTTTATGATACACGTTACTCTAAATTCTTTTTAGGCGTTCCTGGAATTTTACTTTTGATAGGTGGTATTGGAACAGTCGTAGGTTACACTGCAGAAATTTTTGCAGTGTTAGTTAGTATTCTTGGTGGAGCTTTTCTTGTTAGAGCATTTGATATTGATAAGGCATGGAGCAATTGGGCAAAGCCAACACCGACAGGATTTATTAGAATATTTACATTAGTTACTGGTTTAATTCTCATACTTGCTTCAGTACCAGCAGGAATAACTACCATAGATGCTACATTTTTGTCATCTGAGGTTGGAGTCATTGAAGCATTATCAAATCAACAAGTAGTAGGGCAATTTCTTTCTGGTATGTTACCATTCTTGTGGATGGGACTTGGAACAATTGCTGCCGGAATGCTAGCAAGTAATTGGCTCAATAGGAAACTAAAACATATCAGTGATGTACTAAGAATTATAGTTCTAGCTGCACTTTACCCAACAGTTGCGCAGTTTGCTACGATTCTAGTCACTAGTGAAAGTTCATTTTCTTTGATTCCACCATTACTTGTTGGTGCTGCAATAACACTGATATCAGCCACGATACTATTTCGAAAGTATAGGAAAAAGGGTGGCGGTCAAATATTAACGGAATAAAAGACATAGCACTAGGCCTTTCAGGACTCTATAGGATTTATTCAAAAAAACTTGAAAATGATGTTCTAAAAGGGGATATGCCAAACCATGTTGCAATCATACTTGATGGTAACAGAAGATGGGCTAAACGTAATCTAATAGTTCAAAATAAAGGCCACTTCAGAGGTGCTGATGCCGTAGAAAATCTGCTTGACTGGTGTGAGGAATTTGACATTAAAATTATCACGTTATACGTGCTTTCCGCAGAAAATCTAGATAGAAAAAATGAGGAATTGGATTTTCTATATGATCTGATCAAAGCTAGATTGGAGAAATTATACAATGATCCAAGAATACACAAAAATCAAATGAGAGTTAAAGCAATTGGCAGGATTGAACTTCTTCCAGATTCGATCAAAGATGTGTTAAGACGTTTAGATAGCGTGACGAAGGATTACAAAAATCATTTTCTTAATATTGCGATTGCGTATGGAGGTCAGAACGAGCTTGTTGATGCAGTAAAAAAAATTGGTGAGCAGATCAAAGATGGTAAACTTGATTCTAAAGATATCAATAAGGAGATTATTGAATCAAATCTTTACACATCACATTTACCACAGTCATCACCTGATATGATTCTAAGAACTTCAGGCGAAAAAAGAATGAGTGGATTCTTACTTTGGCAAAGTGCTTATAGCGAACTTGTATTCTTGGATATTTTTTGGCCAGAATTTAGAAAAATAGATCTAATGAGAGCAATCAGAACATTTCAAACAAGAAAAAGAAGATCTGGCAAATAACATAGCATAAATTTAGTCATTAATACACAAATGCATGATAGAAGCAATATCTGCTGGGATAATTCTAGTCAATGAAAATGGTAGCGAAAAACAATTTTTGTTACTAAATTATCCAACAGGTCATTGGGATTTTATTAAGGGTGGTATTGAAGATGGAGAAAGTCTACAACAAACAGCTATAAGAGAAACCAGAGAAGAGACAGGGATTACTGATATAGAATTTATTGAGGGATTCAAAGAAGAGATTGAGTATTTTTTTCGCGCAGAGAATCAAAATGTTCATAAAAAAGTGATTTTTTTTCTTGCAAAAACAAACTCAAAAAATGTTATACTATCTCATGAGCATCTTGATTCAGTTTGGCTAAATTATAATGATGCATTGAAGAAACTTACTTATGATAATGCAATCAATCTATTAAAAAAGTCAAATACATTTTTACTAAATTGAGTCTTCTGCTAGTTTTCTTGCAGTCTCAATAGGATTTTTTGCATCAAGTATAGTTCGACCAACTATTAAAAAATCAGAACCCAGTTTTTTTGCTTCAACTGCATTTCCGCCCTGAACTCCTATACCAGGTGAATAGATTTTTAGTTTCTTTCCGACTCTTTTTTTACAAAATTTTATGATATCTGGGTATGTTGCACCAACAATAATTCCATCTGAATCATTCTTTAATGCTGAATCAAGAAATATTTGATATAATGGTGTCATCTTCGAACTGTTCTGCTTAACCACGTTAAGCTCATAATTAGCTCTAGCCTCGGGTGCACTCATATGGCATAATGAGATAATACCCATACTCCTCTTATGTGCACTTTTAACTAGATTTTTTAAACTTTGATTTCCCATTATTGGATTAGCAATTACTGCATCAAAACCAAGTTCGTCTAGATTTTCAATAGCTACCAAGTTTGTGTTCCCAATGTCATTTAATTTGATATCTGCAATTGTTTGGAGGCCATAATTATTTGCAGTCTTGTTAATTTTTTGAATTTCTTTTTTTCCTAATTTTAATAACAAATGAAAATTAATTTTTATGGCACAGAGATTTTTGTGTAAGGATTTAATATTGTGAATTGTTTTTGATTCTAGTCTTGGTACATTAGTACTATAATCATTAGCAAGGATGATAGAGCTATCACTAGATGACTTTTTGATTCTATTACTGAATTTGGTCATAATCGACCAAAGGATGTGCGTCTTTTAACTTTATTATTTTGATATAAGAATAGCCATGTTCGCCTGTATGTTCAACAAATTCTGGTTCTAATTCTTTGCTAGTTGTATATTTCAAAAATGGTTTTTTTGGTTCATCACCTAGACTGACATGGCAGAAATATGATGGACCATCCTCATTGAAATTCATAAAAACGCCTACAAACCATTTTTCTTTATATGGAAAAGCAAATAATGGGAAAGGTGCCTCCTCAAAACCATAACTTATTTTTGCAAGACTAGAAAGATCCTCTAATTCAATAGGGTGATATTTTTCTGGTGACAATACACCATCTGGTTTCAATGAAGTTGGAAGCGATTTTATTTTAATGACTGGTGAATATAGTTTTGAATTATCAATAGTAGAATTAACTAATTCTAATTGTTCTTTTCCACCGTTAAACCCATAACAAAGATAATGACCAATTTTTTCTACGGGTGTAAAATAGATTACAGGTTTTTCTTTTAGTAAATCCATTTGAACAGAAAGAACTTTCTTTCCATCATGTTCGTGTAAAAATGACACTCTTGGCATTCTTTCGAGAGCACATACTAACCGTGTAAATTCTAAAGGTGAACTAACTTGAACATAATTTGGTAGTTTGTTCATAAACTATTTTAAAAAAAATCCACATTAAAGCTTAACCCAAGAAAATTATGAGCGTAAATCAATTACATCATTTACGCTTGGGCCAGTACCAATGAGTGTTACTCCCACGCCTAACTTGTCTTCAATATTTTTAATGAATGCTTTTGCATCTTCATCCAAGTCATTGTATGATTTTACGCCTGCACAATTAGGAAATCGTACGTCTAATTTTGTAATGGAGATTTGTGTTGCACTACTTAACATGACTGCACGCCTAGCTAAATCAAAATCAAATTCAGCTGCACGCCTAAGTCTTCCAGTTACAGTTCCAAATTCTTCCCATCCTTTTTCGGATGTTTCATCGGCACTTAATTCGCCAGGCATAGGACCTGTTCCTACACGAGTAAGGTACGATTTAAAAACAACAATTACTTGATCAACTTTCTTTGGACCTACTCCTACATCAGCACAAATTCCTGATGCTGTAACATCTTTTGTTGTAACAAAAGGATATGTGCCATGCCATAAAGATAAGTGAGTGCCTTGAGTTCCTTCAATTAGAATATTTTCATTTCTTTCTATAGCAGAATTAATCTCTAATGGGACATCTGTTAGGTATTGTTTTAGTGTATCAATTTCTTTTGCTAGTTTAAGAGTACGCATGGCACGTTCTGCATTAGCAGGACCTGTTCCAGAACCAGTACTTCCAATTCTCTCTTTTAACTGCCCTTTGGAATCAGATTCTTTATGTGATTGTTCAATTATACCACAACTGTTATCTAAAAACGCTCTACCTTTGACATCGAAATCGGTTATTTCTTTTAATAAAACATCAGGATCTACCACAACTCCTGGTCCTACCATAACTTTAGCATCTTTATTTAAAAAACCACTAGGTAACATCCTGACTTTGTAAATTTTTTCTCCGTCTTTGATTGTATGACCAGCGTTTGGACCTGCACCACCTCGGACAACTATAGTTGGTTTATCCTTTAAGGCAAGATAGGAGATAATTTTCCCTTTTCCCTCATCCCCAAAAAAACCACCGATTACTACAGTTACTGTCATATTTCGAATCGTACTACTCGCGTATTTAATCTATCTACCAGTTACTGTTAATATCAAGTTCTCAAAGATTTCATTATTGTCTGAAGAAAATTTTGCTGGAAATATTATAATAAATCTGGCTAGCCTACCTGATTTTCTTAGGACACCCATTCTTAAAAAAAGAATGATGGAATTTTTTTCAATGAATGATTCCGAGAAGGCTGAAATTATTAACAATGCATTAGATGCTGGCCCTACCATTCCATTTCTAAACTTTTCAAAACTATTCAAGACATGGTTACAAGTACTTTGTACCGTATCTGAAGAGAATAGATATGAAATGTTCTCTAATTATTTTAGGCAAATTATGAAAAAACCTGAAAAAATAATTGCTTTCAACCTTGATGCAATTTTTGAGATATTTTCTAGTCTTGATGATTCACAACAAAAAACACTATCAAAATCAATCCAAAGTGTGTTTGTAGGATTAGATGAAAAATCCAAGAATATGATGATTTTACTTACCCCTAAAATTGCTAGAAAGATAATTGGTTTTTAGGCAGACGGTTCTTCAGGGTTTCTATTATCTTCATTGGTATAATCAACATAATCACCTTCTGGTGTCATTATACCAACAAAAATTTTTTCATGCTTACGAAGAACCTTCCTATGATCTGCCATAGACATATCAAGGTGCATTTCATTCATTACCATGATACGCATTTCCTTCCATTCTTCCCAGCATTTATTGCAAGTTGGATACTTTTCAGCCTGTGGTTCAAGTTGCTCAGAATCAGGAATGTCTGCTTTACATTTTGTGCAAATACGAGTCACAATCATACTTGAAAATTATTTCAATTTATCCTTATTGGTAAAAGCAATAATAGTCATACTGACAAATATTATCGTGAAAATAAAGTGCCCCAAGTGTAAGGAAGATGCAGAATTAACCCCAGATTTTTCATCTGTGACTTGCACAAAATGTGATTTTGATATGACCTATGGAGAATATGTAAAATTTGTTGCACATAACGAGGCTACATATTCTGATATTTTAGGTGATTACACGGGTAGTACTGAGGGAGAAACTGCTGGTACACTCGATGATTGGGAAGATTAGTCCATAGTACTTAATTAATTTCAATTTTTGATTTTATTCAAATGGAATTTTTACTAGAAAATATTCTAAATCTTGTCGGTTTTATAGTTGGATTAACTATTGGAATTTTTTCCTACATTGGTTATAAGAATACAGGAAGCCCAGTTCTTTTCAGATTAACACTTGCGTTTTTTGCAATTGGAATAGGATTTGGAATAATTTGGTCTGGATATATGTTAGACTCCGTTTATCTTGGTGAAGGTGAAATTAATAGGGGAATACAGGCATTAGGGTTAGGAGTTCAGACTATAGGTTATTTCTTTATTGCATTCTCTCATACGATAAAGTCATTTTTTCCAAAATCCCGTTATTTTAGATCAGTAGGTGTGTTACCATTGTTTTTCTTGTCAACAATGAGTATAGAACATATAATCAGGTCATTTTCTTTTATTTTACTTGTATACGGTGCAATTGAAACATTTGTTTCATTTCTAGAAGGAAAGCAAAAAGGTACACTTGCAGTGGCAGTAGGATTAGCACTTTTAGCGTTTGGTGAATTTATTGCATGGTATTCACTTGTTTTTCCAGAGTCAATACTTTATTCAATCTCAATACTTATCAAAGTTTCAGGGTTAATCTCTTTATTTGTGCCAGTTTCAAAACTCCCATTACGCAAATTAAAATTAGATGATGACTTGGAAGATGATTTTACAGATGATTCTGAAAACCATGCGTAAATATTAAGAATTTTATGCAGTCAAAATTTTTTATGTTTTTAGTATATTGAAAATATTATAACATGATCTATAGTTATTCTTAAAATCAAGTTTAGTTAAGATGGGAACATATAGAGCACAAATTGAAATTGTTGGTGACATTCTTGATGTTGCACAAGAAAATACATTTGATAACGATGGTGCAACTGTAACTCATTTAGTTCGTGGTGCAAATATTTCTCATAGTAGACTTTCAAAAATTTTAAAAAATCTTGTGTCCCAAGGATTACTTGAACAAGTAAATTCTGATAGAGCCAATAAATACAAAATAAGTGTGTCAGGAAGTGAATTCCTTCAGGCATACAAGACTTTTTCAAAATTTACTGATGACTTTGGTTTGACAATCTAATTATTTGTCAATTTTCTAGTATATGCATGAAAGAGGTCTCATGTGATCCTGAAGGAATAGCATTAACCTTAGAATCACTTCGACATGGTGGAATTGTCATATTTCCTACAGATACAATATATGGTATTGGCTGTAATCCATACAATGAAGAGTCTGTAGATAGAATTTATAAAATTAAAAAACGAGATAGGACAAAATTGCTACCGGTTCTAGGATATTCAAAGAAAGATTTAGAGAAGATTGTAGATTTTGATGATATAGCAAATAAAATTATAGATAGATTTTGGCCAGGCCCTCTAACATTGATTCTACCATTAAAAGATGATAAACTGAGAAAATTATCTGATCACACTAATACTCTTGCGGTTAGAGTACCAAATAATCACTGTGTCCTATCACTTCTCAAAGAATGTAAATTGATAATAGGTACTAGTGCAAATATTTCAGGAGATACACCATTAATTGACCTTCAAAGTCACAATGATATAATATCAGAATGCGATGTTTTTCTAAATGGTGGAAGCATAAAAAATTCTAACGAATCTACCATTATTAAAGTACAAGGCAAAAAAATTAGAATTCTTCGAGAAGGTGTAATTTCTGAAAAAACCATAGATGAAATAATTTGAATTTATTAATAACTTGCCCCAGAAATATGGAACAGCAAACGATAGATGAAATTAGGAAAGTATTAAATGAGTTTAATGATCCAAATTTCAAAACTTTCAAAACGAGATATTCAGGAATATTAAAAGTTGAAACCGGACTTGACCTGTATGAACTTTTAGAAAAAATAAAAGAAAAAATAGAAAATGAACCCTGGGAACTACGTTATTGCTCAAGAATCATTCCAATTCAAAAAACTTGCTCAACAGATTTGGATTTAATTAAAAAAAATGTAATTGAACTCATTCCATCTATAAGACCAAATAAAACATATAGAATCTCAATAGAAAAAAGAGATTCAAGCCTAATTCGAAATGAGATCATTTCAAACATTGCAAGTTTACTTAGTAACAATGTATCATTAGAAAAACCTGACTGGGAAATAATAATTCAGATTATTGGTGACGAAACAGGAATTAGTGTTTTACCAAAAAATTCAATTTTGAGCATAAATAGAATTAAGAGATTAGATTAGTATAGCTGCATTTTCACAAAGTAAATCTTCTAATGGAGTCTTTGAATTTATTACTTTGATATTCTTATCAGAAATTCTAAAATATTTTTTTATGAATGTTGAGTTATCTTCTAAGAAAGGATAATTCAAGTTTGGAAGTATCTTTCTGTGTAATTTGTCTAAAAGAGATTTTTTTCCAATTCCTATTAGAAAAAAGTTTTGATTTTTTGTGATACCAACATTATTAATTGCATCATTAATCTGAGTTGTTCCTGCAAATCTCAATAGGATATCAGTCTCTAATTTTTTAGAAAGTAATGTATTGGATCTTTTTGCAGAAAATGATAATAAAAGAATTTTTTTAGCATGCATTTGATTTAAAATAAAATTAGATGAGATAGCCTGAATTTGAAGTTCTCTAAATTCTTTCCTTAATAGTAATAGAAAATCTTTATCTATATTTTTCATTTTTTTAAATTCAAAAAGCTCAATATTTTGATTAGAAATTTTGAATTTAATTCTTTTTTGAGATCCGCCATGAATTATTGGTATAAAGTTAACAACGTCATTTTGTTTTAATTTAGTCTCATAACCTTTTAGTGCAGATGAATCAATACCATTCACCGCAATAAGTAAATTCTTATCATCTAATTCTACAGTGTTTTTTGGTTTAATACTGATAAGATGCTTTAATAATTCTCCAATGCTTAAACTATTCTTGTCAATTATCATTTCTGACATATTGAACCATTTTTTTGCTCCGCCTGTAAAATTAATTTTAATCATGGAAAAATCATGTTATGCGAATTAATATTTTTTTTATAATTTTTGCTCAGGATCAGCATCGCTAACTATCTCTTCAGCAATAGTTTCTTCCTGTGATTGATTGAAATCCATCTCTGCTGCTGGTTCTGCTGCTGGTTCTGATGATGGTTCTGCTGCTGGTTCTGCTGCTGTTTCTGCTGCTGGTTATGCTTCTATTAATAGTTAAGATATTTATATTAGTTTATATTATCTAGATTATTAAATATATAATAATTTATATAATAATTAATAGATGATTTAATAGATTATTATATTGAATCAGATATTGAAGCTTAAATATTATATTAACCATTATTAGAACCATCAGCAGAACCAGCAGCAGAGA
>CAZMBA010000015.1:0-5416 GCA_964564665.1 uncultured Candidatus Nitrosopelagicus sp.
AAATAATTTTCAAAAAATAATGGTGCGGGCGATGGGATTTGAACCCACGAACTCCTAAGAGACTAGGCCCTCAACCTAGCGCCTTTGACCAGGCTGGGCGACGCCCGCATAGAAAAAATCGTGCAGGGTTTTTATAATCCTTGATTGTTTTTCGTGATGTGTTAGTTCCAGTTAGATGTTTTTCATGTGGAAAACTAATTGCAGATAAATTCGATGATTTTCAAAATGGAATTAAAACTGGCAAAGAACCAGAAAAAATTCTTGACGAACTAGGCTTGCAGAGATATTGCTGTAGAAGAATGTTATTGACTACTGTAGAAACTATCCAGCAAGTAATTCCATTCTATGAGGCAATACACAAAAGGAATCAAGAAGTTCAAAACGAGTTAGAATAATTTGTCAAAGATTACTGGCATTAATGGTAGGATTCTCTATAACAGCAGAGGCAGTAAAACTATAGAAGTCGATGTAATTTCTGATGAAAATTTTACTGGTAGAGTATGTGCGCCATCTGGTGCAAGTGTTGGAAAATACGAGGCAGTCAGTTTTCCAAATAATAATCCTGAAGAGAGTCTAGCATTATTAAAAACAAATTCGGACAAATTCATTGGTAAAGATCCAAGTGATTTAAAATCAATTCATGATGTGATCAAAACCATTGATGATACTGATAACTATTCAAAAATTGGTGGTGCATGTGCGTTTGCAATAACGATTGCTGCAATAGAATCAGCTGCAAAACTGCAAGGTATTCCATTTTATAAAATAATAAACCCAGATGTGGATTTGAAATTTCCATTTCCTCTGGGAAACATACTTGGAGGCGGTGCACACGCTGGTCCTGGTACACCAGACATTCAAGAAATTCTAATTGCGTCAACTGGTGCAAAGACAGTACATGAAGCAATTGATATGAATTTGCAGGTTCATAAAGAATTGCGAAATGTGATTCAAGAACATGATCCAAATTTTACAAATGGACGTGGTGATGAAGGTGGCTGGGCTCCAAGATATGATAATGAAAAAGCGTTAGAAATTTCTGTAACTGCAATTGAAAACTTGGGATTTACACTTGGAAAAGAAGTTTCTCTAGGAGTTGATTTTGCATCATCAACTCAATGGAATGATCAAAAAGAAAAATACATCTATGATAGAGCTGGATTTGAAAATGATTCTGGACAGCAGATTGATTTTGCAGCGAGAATTATAGAAAAATACAAACTAGTTTATGCAGAAGACACAGTTCACGAAGAGGCATTTGACGATATGGCAGAATTAACTAAAAAATTTCCAGATACCATGATAACAGGAGATGATCTTACAGTTACTAACAAAAATATTCTCCAAAAAGCAATTGAAAAAAATTCATGTAATGCCGCAATTCTAAAAGTAAATCAGGCTGGAAGTCTTTTTGATGCATTAGAATTTGCAAAACTGGCAAACGAAAATAACATTAAACTTATCACATCACATAGATCTGGTGAATCGAATGATTCGCATATAACCCATATAGGAATCGGAACTGGTTCAAAGCTCCTTAAAGTTGGAGTTGTGGGAGGCGAGAGAGTAGCTAAACTGAATGAACTAATCCGATTATCAGAGCATGATTTAATACATGGCATGGTTGACATTTAAAAAATAAGATGAGCGAACAGACTGAAACGCCGGACATAAAGAAGAAAGTCCTAGCAACAGGAATTAGGGTTGGAACTAATGTAAAAACCAAATTCATGCGTTCATTCATCAACCAAGCAAGTCCTGAGGGTCTATACATGTTAGATATTGACACAACACTTGCTAGAATTAAGACTGCTGCAAAATTTGTTAATCATTTTGATATTAAAAAAATAATTGTGTGTTCTGGAAGAGAATATGCAAATATGCCAATTGAGAAATTTTGTGAACTAACAGGTGCCAGAATGATGTTAGGTAGATTCATGCCGGGGACTCTAACAAATCCATCTTTGCCATTCTATACAGAACCACAATTGATACTAGTTTCTGATCCAGAAATTGATAGGCAGGCAGTTATTGAGGCAACCAACGCAGGAATTCCTGTAATAGGAATTGCAAATACAGATAATCTTACATCAAATATTGATCTAATAATACCAGCAAACAACAGAGGGCGAAAAGCTCTTGCAACTACATATTGGCTTTTATCAAGAGAAATTCTTATTCAAAAAGGAGAACTAACTGAGAGTCAAGATATGAAATATGAGATAGACGACTTTGAAACAAAAATCAAAGAAGTAGAGGAAGAAGAATTTCAGAAGCAGAATTATAGAAGTAGATCATAAAATAACTATTTGATATCAAAAGCAACAGCACCTGGAAAAATTATTCTTTTTGGAGAGCATTTTGTTGTACATGGCACCCATGCAGTAGTTTGTGCAATCAATAAACGCGTATCTGTAACATCAGAAACAAATGATACTGCTGCAATATCCATTGAATCATCACTTGGAAAAGCGGCAATTCCAATAACAGAGGATGTAGATACTGTTGAAAAAAAATTTCGACCATTCTTTTTTATTGCTAAAGAAGTAATCAGTGATCATAATTTTAAGAACGGCATTAACATAAAGATTGAATCAGACATACCGATTGGTGCTGGACTTGGCTCATCCTCTGCATGCTGTGTTGCTGGAGCTGCATCAATCTCCAATCTGTTTTCTAAACCAGATATATCTCAAATATTAGATATGTCAATAGATGCAGAGCGTACAATCTTTCCAAAAACATCAGGTGCTGACTGTACTGTTTCCGCATTGGGTGGAATTATAGAATATCAGAAAGAAAGCGATCCCAAGTCTATCAAAACTGAACATGATTTTGATTTTGTTGTAGTAAACTCACAAAAGATGCACAACACTGACGCTGTAGTAAGCCGAGTAAATCAATTCAAAGAGAAAAACGAAGATGCATTTTCTGAATTATGTAAAGAGGAGGACAATCTTATTTCAAAGGCAGTTGATTCCCTTCAGACATTTGATCTTGATATTATAGGTAAGTGCATGTCTCAAAATCAGATTTTTCTAGAACGAATTGGTGTTTCAAATAATGTTTTATTAGATATAGTAAAATCAATTGAGAAGGAGACATTTGGTGCAAAACTTACAGGAGCTGGTGATGGTGGATGTGTCATTGCACTCACAGAGAAAAGCAAAAAAGATTCTGTTGTAAAAAATATGAGCCAAAAATATGAAACTTTTCCAGTTACAATAGAGAAAACTGGTATGCAAGTTAATATCACCAATTAATGGAAAAATGATATGATTCTAATCAAACTTGGAGGCTCGATTATAACAAACAAGGAAAAGCCACTTTCTGCACAGAGGAAAACTATCGACAGTATACTAAAACAGATACGAAAGATCGACGAACCAAAGATTATTGTTCATGGAGGTGGCTCATACGGGCATTATTGGTCAGTCAAATATGATATGCATACTAAACCCGCTAGATATGACTTGAAAGGGGTATCTGTTGTAAAAAATTCTATGATTGCACTAAACAAGATTGTCTTGGATGCCGCATCGAAAAACAAACTAAACCCATATTGTTTGCCACCAACTGCCTTTATGAACGGCAGCCGCTCCATCAGAAGTAAAATTTTAACAATCAATGACATCGCAAAGTCTGGCTTAACACCAATAACATATGGCGATGCCCTATGGTATGGTCAGAAAAAATCATACATTCTATCTGGCGATGTCATAATGACTCTACTTGCCAGAATTTTGAAACCACGGCTTTGCATATTTGCACTCAATGTTGATGGCGTATATTCCAACATGAAATCTAAAAAACTCATTTATGACTTCAAGAAAGAAAAACCAGCAGTTAGCACAAACAAGATGGATGTAACGGGCGGAATGGGCAGAAAGATTACAGAGGCCGTCAAAATGTCAAGATCTGGACTCAAGGTATTCTTTGCAAATGGTAACAAGCCACAAAGAATTACAGACGCCGTTTCAGGAAAAAAGTTTGAGGGAACACTATTTCGGTGATTGTATGGATGAATTTGTAATCTTAGTTGATGAAAACGACAATCCCATAGGAAAAGAAGAGAAGGTGAAATGTCATCTTCCAGACGGAAAACTTCACCGTGCATTTACTGCAATGATATTCAACAAGCAGGGAAAACTCTTACTGACAAGAAGAAGCGATTCTAAGATGCTTTGGCCAGGTTACTGGGATGGAACCGTGGCATCACACCCAAGGGAAGGCGAGACTTATGTCTCCTCATCTGAACGCAGAATGCCTGAAGAGATTGGTATTACATGTGAAATGAGCTATGTCAACAAGTTTGAGTATCATGTTCCATACAAGGACATAGGCTCAGAAAACGAGGTTTGTGGTACCCTGATTGGAGTAGTAGACGATTTTGACAAGTCGACTCTTATACGAGATGAAATTTCTGAGACAAAATGGATCTCATCAGAGGAACTCAAGTTAGAATTTGAGCAGAACCGTGATTCATACTGTCCATGGATGGCAATAGCCCTCTATTTTTTTGCTGATTGTGATGGAACAACTAAGGAAAAATTTGGTCCACTCATTGAAAGATGGACATCGGATGAACTTCAGCAGTTGTATCAAAATGCAATTAAACATTACATTCCTGAGGATAACTGGAGATTGGTAGAATGAAAGTATCTAATTCAATAAAGAAAAATGCCGTGTTCGTAAACAAGTTTCTAAAAAAGGAAATCTCAGGAAACCCAAAACAACTCTATGACGCATCTGCCCATCTTATTATACACGGCGGAAAGAGACTTCGCCCATTTATGGTCTTGAAGAGCTGCATGATGCTTGGTGGAAAACATACAGACGCGATTGCATCTGCCAGCGCTGTTGAGATGATTCACAATTTTACTTTGGTACATGACGATATAATGGATAATGATGAAATGCGGCATGGTGTCCCAACAACTCATAAGAAATTTGATATGCCATTAGCTATTTTAGCCGGTGATGTTTTGTATTCAAAGGCGTATCATACAATATCGTCAAAGTCAAAACTATCACCAAATTATACTTCTCAGTTAGTACGTAGACTATCAAAGGCGTGTGTTGAGATTTGTGAAGGTCAAGTAGATGATATCAAGATGGCAGAAAACAAACGAATTCCAACAGAATCAGAATACATCAAAATGATTGAAAAAAAGACGGCAGTTCTGTTTGAGGTATCCTGTGCAATGGGTGCAATCTGTGCAAAAAAATCTGCAAAAGACGTAAGAAACTTGTCGGTATTTGGTCGCAATCTTGGAATTGCATTTCAGATTACAGATGATTTGATTGGAATAATGGGTGACAGTAAGGTAACGAAGAAGCCTGTCGGAAACGATATTCGAGAGGGTAAAAAATCCCTTCCAATCCTTTTAGCAATACGAAAGGCCAGAGGTGCAGA